>URBP01000059.1 GCA_900546105.1 uncultured Collinsella sp. | reverse complement strand
GGCGTGCAAAAGAAACGGGCCCGCATCCCTGGGAGATACGGGCCCGTAAAAGCCATATGGTAGGGGCGGTGGGACTCGAACCCACAATCCTTGCGGCGAGAGATTTTAAGTCTCCTGCGTATGCCAATTCCGCCACGCCCCCGTGAGACTAGAAGTCTAGCACAAGCCGTCCGTTACGCGTTGACGGCCATCGAGTGTTGGCCCGACTTCTCCAGGAACTCCTGGAACTTGGCTTCGTCGCCCTTGTTCTGGTACTGCAGGGCCAGCAGGTACTCCAGTCGGCAGCGCTTGACCGGGTCGTCGCCAACATCCTCGAGCATGCGCTCCAGCTCGGGAATGTCGTTGTGGCGCTTGAGGATCATCGTGTCGTACATCAGCTGGCATTCGTGTGCGACCGCCTCGGCCTGACCGCCCTCAAAGCCCTTGATCTCGTGCAGAAGCTCCTTGGACTTTTTGCGGTCCTCCTGGCCAACGTAGTAGTTAAAGGCTTTGATCACCAGGTCGACGCGCTGCATCTTGGGCAGGTTGAGTCCCAGCAGCAAATCGAACATCTCGTCGGCACGCTTGTGGTCCTCGCGCAGCAGATAGGAGTTCAGGCGCAGGTAGTCGCGGTTGTAGCGCGGGTACAGCATACTGGTGAGTTTGGCGTCGAGCAGGCGATCGAACTCGTCCCACCGCTTGGCAGCCATAAGCTGCTGCAGGCGCTTAAACGTGGTACGTTTTTTGACGCTAAAGAATACCGACACGGCGATACAGATTATGACGACGGCGGTCCAGAGGGTGCGGGAATCGGGCATATTAGGGTCCTTAGTCGCTCGTAAAGCGAGCGGTATGGCAACACGTACTAGATGTATTATACGCAGCGCGCAAGCAAACTGGCATAAAAGCTCATCGAGGCCGAGCGCCATCGCTCGCTGCGGTACACTTACCTAAAGTAAACCATGAAGGGAGACATTACCTATGAAGAAGATCGTTTTGGCTTGCGGTGCTGGCGCTGCTACTTCCACGCTCGTTGCCCAGAAGGTCGCCACCATGCTCGACGCCAACGGTTATGCCGACAAGTACGAGATCGTGCAGTGCGCCATCTCCGAGGCCAAGGACGCTTGCGACGAGGGCGCCGACCTGCTGATCGCCACCACCGTTGCCCCCGAGGGCCTCACCTGCCCGTACGTGAGCGGCGTGCCCTTCATGACCGGCATGAACCGCGTCGCTGCCGAGAAGGCCGTCCTCGACGTCATGGCTCAGTAGGCGCTGACTGTATGAGTGAGCAGAACGCCAACCCGGTAGAGCTCTTTGGTATGCGCGTTGCCCATGTGGGCATTAACGCCACCGACCCGGCAGACGCCCTGGAGATCGCGGAGCTGTTCTCGACGATGATGGGCCTGCCCGTCATCGAGACCCCGGTTTCGTACTTCAACGATTCGCTGGTTGAGATCATGAAGCAGAACGGTCGTGGCACCAGGGGCCACATCGGCTTTGCCGTTAACGACATCGATGCAGCTGAGAAGTGGTTTGCCGGGCGCGGGCTCGAGGTCAACGAGGAGTCGCGCGCGCTGCTGCCCGACGGCGGCACCAAGCTCGTGTACTTTAAGCGCGAGTTCGCCGGCTTCGCCGTGCACCTGTGCCGCGAGTAGCGCACGAGCTGCTATGGCTAACGAAAAATGGGGTAAGGCGCGTGGCTTTGCCCCATTTTTAATGCCGAGAGGGTGACTGACGGGCTGCCGTAAATCGAAGGTGAATGCTTTTCCGCGAAGTGAACGAGTGAAATCGAGCCCCTGAAGCATCGACACTTTTACGTCGCTCTTTCCTGCGGTTTTGTCAGGTATTTCCTGCGGTTTTGGCGCCAAAAAGTGCGGATGCTTCGGGGGTCCAAAATAGGTCGCTCACTTCGCGGAAAAGCATTCACCTTCGATTCGTGAGAGACGCCCCTACCGTGGCAGCCGAATCGTAAAGCGGCTGCCGACGCCCTCGACTGAGGCCACGCCAATGACACCGCCGTGGCTGTCGACGATCCACTTGGCGATAGCGAGCCCCAGGCCCGAGCCCTGTGCGCCGGCATCGCGTGCGTTGTCGGCACGGTAGAACCGCTCGAAAGCGTGAGCTGCGGATTCCTGGTTCATGCCGATGCCCTCGTCCTCAACGCTTATGTCAATCGCGCCCGTGCCCGCATCGGGTGTTATGGCAAACGTGACGGTCGTGCCTGCGTCCGAATACTTGGCGGCGTTTTGCACGATCACGCGCAGCGCCTGCTTCACGAGTGCCACGTCAACCGATGCGTTGCAGCGCGGGTCGCCGGTAAGTGCGGCATCATACGCCAGCCGATATGTGTGCCCGGCATCGATCATCTGTGATTCTTCGCAAACCTCGCCGACCAGTGCAGCCAGGTTGGTATTCGCGCGCCGCAGCACGGTGCGACCGGCATCGCCGCGCGCTAAAAACAGCAACTGCTCCACGAGCTCCTGCATATGCTCGCTCTCGGCTTTGAGCGAGGCGATGGACTCTGCCAGCACGTCCGGGTCGTCTTTGCCCCAGCGGTCGAGCATGTTCACGTAGCCCTGAATCACCGCGATGGGCGTGCGCAGCTCGTGACTCGCATCGTTGACAAAGCGCATCTGCTGCAGCTTGGCCTCTTGCATCTGGCGCAGCAGGCGGTTGAGCGCGACCTCGATACTCGCCAGATCGGCGTCGCCGGTGGTGACGCTCGGCGAGTCGACGCTTGCGCGCTCGATGGCCTGCTCGAGCGTTTCCATCTTGCCGCCGGCGAGCTGCATGCGCCCGAGCTCGTCAACGCGCAGGGCCAGGTCGTTGAGCGGTGCCATGGTGCGGCGCACGCGGCGGGCGCCGCCGAGCATGTTGAGCACGCTGATGACTTGCCAACCTACAACGACAAGGTAGAGGGGCCACAGTGCGACGAGGTCCTGCGCGAGGGGGAAGGTCTTGGTGGTACGCGCAAACTCGACGGTATAGGTGAGCGTTGTCAGGTCCCAGCCGCGCGCGGGCGTCAGTGACATGCCGTGAACGCTAGCGCTGGGGATCCATCCCGCGGTAAACGCGCCATCGGGCAGCGTCTGGTTGTAGCCATAGACGAGGATCGCCGCCGCAACAAGCAGCAGTAACAGATCCAGCCAGACGTAGCTCACCAAGCGGCGCCACATATAGCTCCAGTTGATGGCGCGGGCGATGGAGGTGACGCGCTTAGCCTCGTCGTTACGCGCGGCAGACATAGCCCACCCCGCGCACGGTCTGGATGATGCGGGCACTGCCGGCGTCTTCGATCTTGGCGCGCAGGTGCGCGATGTGCACGTCGACGTTGTTAGTGTCGCCCACGTAGTCGTAGCCCAGCGCCTCGTGCGCGATGCGCTCGCGCGTGAGCACGGTGCCGGCATGTGCCATAAGCAGGGCGAGGACGTCGAACTCGCGAGCCGTGAGCGCGATGGGCGAGCCGCCGACCGTGACTTCGCGGCGGTCGGGGTCGAGCGCAACCGAGCCCACGGTGAGCACGGCGGGGGAGGGCACGGCAGAGGTCTTGGCCGAGTCGCTAGCCGGGGGTATCGCAACGGCGCACCCGCCCGCACCGCCCGCCCCAACGCCGCCAACGCCCGAAGCCGCCCGCACGGCCTCCGAGCGCTTCAGCGCCACGCGGATCCGTGCGAACAGCTCCTCAATCGCAAATGGCTTGGTCAGGTAATCGTCGGCGCCGGCGTCGAGCCCGGCCACCTTGTCCATCACGGCATCGCGCGCGGTGACCATGATCACCGGCACATCCTTGTGCTTGCGGACACGCCGCAGCACCTCCATACCGTTGAGCTGCGGCAGCAGCACGTCGAGCAGAATCAGATCGTAGTCGCGCTCCAGCGCCAGGTCAACGGCGGTGCGGCCATCGGCGGCGTGCTCCACCTGGTAGCCCTCGTGCTCCAGCTCGAGCGTCACAAAGCGGGCGATTTTCTCCTCGTCCTCTACAATCAGGATCCGTGCCATACGTGCCCCCGTCTGCGATTACTTGTCGTCGTTGAGATTTTGCTTGATGTCGTCCGCGGCGTTAGCAGCGCTATCCATAAGGTTGTTGATGCTGCCGGGCACGTCGCCGTCGCTGTCGATGCGGTAGCGCATGCCAAAGAACAGGCCAATCAGCATCAGCCATATCGTGGCGCCCCAGGCAAACAGCGCGACGATGGGGATCAGGATGGGGATGTTGAGGATGATCGCATCGCGGCGCGTGGCGATAAACTTGGTGTCCAGACTCAGGCGGAAGAGCTTTTTGAGGTACTCCCACACGCTGTCCATCTTCTTGGAGAAGTCGGTCTTTTCGCTCGACTTTTCGTAGGCTGCCTGCGCGGCGACCATCTCGGCAGAGGGCTCATCGACTGGCGCGGACTCGGTGGCGGCATGCGCCGACGTGGTCTGGGTCTTGCCCTGCGACTCGAGCCAAATGATGGCATCCAAAACGTTACCGTCGGCAGCGTCGAGCGCCGCCTTGGCATCGGTGTAGCTCACGTTGCACTTGGTGCGGATGGTTTCAACTTTTTCGAGGTCGTCCATGACCTGTCCTTTCGTTCGATGGGCGCGACGCCGGGCGAACTGCCCGGGCGCGAGCGCTGCGTTCGGCGGCCTGCGTTGCGCGGCGCCGCCCCGCCCTTGGTCGAACTCTATAGTGCAGGTTATAGATTAAGCGATTCTTGAGCCAAGATTAATGTTGGATGAGTTTTTGGGTGGCAGTGGGAAAAGTATTAGACCTCGATAGCGGGAGATGGGGTGCCGGTGCAAAACGGCGTCAAGGGTTGGTCGAGCAGGCGGTTTTCAGACGACTGGGACATGGCGGGCGGTCGATCGCCTATACTGGTTGAGCTCAACTGGAGAGGTGATAACTAGTTATGAAATCAATCAATGTTGCAGCAGCGATTATTCAGAAGGACGGGAAAATCCTGAGCTGCCAGCGCGGCTATGGCGAGTTTAAAGACGGCTGGGAGTTTCCGGGCGGAAAGCTCGAGCCGGGCGAGACCGGCGAGCAGGCAATCGTGCGCGAGATTCAGGAAGAGCTCGAGGTCACGATCGGCAACCTCGACTATCTTTGCACGGTCGAACACGATTACGAGACGTTTCACCTGTCGATGCAGTGCTACCTAGCTAACATCCTTTCGGGGGAGTTCAAAGAGCACGCTCATGAGGACATGAAGTGGCTCGATACCAATAACCTGTGGGATGTCGATTGGCTTCCAGCGGACGTTAAAGTCGTTAGGGAGCTCGAAAAGAAACTCGGGCTTATGTAAGAAAGGAGCGGACGTCGCATGGCGGCCCGCTCCTTCTTTGTTACTCTGTCTCACTCAGATCGCTGAGCATAAACTCGTAAATGTCCTGGCGTACGGGCGCATTGAGTTCATATTCGATTTCGTGATGTGACTGGAGTTCAGACGTGTGCTCTTCCGATCTTTAATAGCTTTGAACTCGCCAGTCGGATGCATTTCGCCTAGGAAGTAAAATTCCTTGCCACCCTTATCGTCCTTGTTCTTGCGCATAAACAAATACGTCTTTAGCCCGTTGCCCGGCCATGCCTGCAGTCGCTGAATCTCAGGGGAGTTGAGCGTGCGATTGTTCTTAGAGATTGCAACTAGCTTACTCGGCGAAACAAAGCGGTCTTCATACTGAATGGACTCGCTAATGTCGGGTGCCTTGTCATAGTTAATAAACACGGGGAATGTATTGGTCTTCTCGTCGTAGAAGTAGCCGCCAAGATTTTGGCCGTTGATGTTCTTTTCCCAGTTCATCAAGCGGCAAACTTCTTCGTACGTGTACTTGGCGTTGAGAACGAAATTTGTGTTTTGGTACGTCTCGGCATAGTCGAGTCGGTTACGCGCAATGCCAAAATCCAGCACCTCGAGAATCTGACGCTTGAACTCTGCGTTGCGCAGAGCGGTCGCAAACGCTTCGGTCAGACGAGGTCCGCATCCATCGTCAATAAGCAGGGAAACGAAATCCTTGGGAGTGGCAAAGTCGCCCTTAAGGACTGTGATTGCCGACCTAACGGCGCTGTCCTTAAGCTGTGTGTGGTAGTTCCTAAGCGCAGCCTCGCGCATATGCCGGTAGCCCTCGTGTCCGGCTTCGACGAGCGTTTGAAGCAAATAGAGGTCTTCGAAACGCTTGCCCGCGGCGAGCTTTTGAGAAATAAATTTGAGAATCTTGGTTTGATCAGAGGAAAATTGAACCGTGTAGTCCGGCTCGTATTTGGATAGAAATGCGTGGTAGGACCCCAGGCCGCTATTCTTGAAGATAAGCAGAGGATCGATGGAGCCATTACGATCAAATTCGAGCAGCGAGGGAATCTTGCCGAGTTTTTGGCGCAAGTCGAGATATTCGTTTTTCAAAAACCTGACGGAGGTGAAATCGCCGCCATCGATGGCCTTGTAGATGCGTGCCTCGGAAATACGATCGAAGCTCACGGTCGAGCATCCGGGGATCGTTGAGTCGCCCTCTTGGACGAGTCGACGCAGGCGATCTTTGTTGTACGTTTTGTCACCCGAAAGCGCGATGGGCACCAAGAAGTTGCTCTGGTAGTTGCCAATAAAGTCGAGCACCAGTGCGTATTCCTTACCATCATTCAGACGCAAACCTCGTCCGAGCTGTTGAATAAAGATAATTGCGGAGTCGGTGCGTCGAAGCATGATGATCTGATTGAGCGAGGGGATGTCGACGCCTTCGTTCATGATATCGACCGAGAAAATATACTCGAGCTCGCCGGCTTCAAGTCGGCTGATAACGGCATCACGGACTTCATCGGGATCTTGACCGCTAATCGCAGCCGTTCGATATCCGAGAGCGTTGAATTTGCGCGACAGTTCTTTGGCCTCGGCGTTTCGATTGCAGAAAATTAAGCCCCTGCGGTTACTTTTGGTGACGCTATATTCTTCGATCTTCTCGGTGATGTGACGCACACGCTCGTCGGACGTTAAGCGCCCGAACAGGGCGGTATCTTCGACCGTCTCATCGTCAATCTCCAGATCGTGAATGCCAAAATAATGGAAGGGGGCTAGCATCTCCTCGGACAAAGCGTCCTGCAGTGTGATCTGGAACGCGATGACGTGATTGAAAAGGGCAAAGACGTCATAGCCGTCGGTGCGATTGGGTGTAGCGGTCATGCCCAGATAAAACCGAGGCGTAAAGTGCGACATGATGGATTGGTAGCCCTGAGATCCCGTGCGGTGGGCCTCGTCGATGACGATGTAGTCGAACTCGTCGGGATGGAAATCGCTCAGATGCTTGGCAACCGAAGAACACATGGCAAACACGCAGGTAGCATTGCTTATATTCTTGCCTGTTTGATAGGTGTTGAACGAATAGGCGCTGCCCAAGAGCCGTTCGTAGCTTGCACGGGAGGCGTCGATAATGCGCCGGCGGTGCGCAAGAAAGAGGACGCGCCGGGGTTTAGTTGCGAGCACATCGAACGCCGAAAGGAAGGTCTTGCCAGTGCCGGTTGCCGAGACCAGCAGGGCGCGAGTCTCGCCCTTACGGTGGATTGCACCGAGCGCCTCAAGGGCGCGCTGCTGCATTTTATTGGGCTTGATTTCTTCGAGGTCGTTCGTGGTTGGGCTAACAGTTGCCTGGAACGTCGGTTTCGATTTGGGCTTTGGCGGACGCGCCGATCGATATGCGGCATAGTTGTCAATCCAGTCTTGGGAAAGCGCAACAGTCGAGGCGTCGCTCCACAGCGAATTGAACTCACCTCTAAGCTCTCCGAGCAAGCGGCTGTTTTCAACGGTCTGGTACAGCACGTTCCATTCTTTATTGCAGGTGAGGGCGGTCTGCGTCATGTTCGAGCTGCCGACGATGACCGTGCTGGTCTCGCCCTTATCAAAAATGTATCCCTTGGCATGCAAATTACCCTGGAATACGCGAACTTCTATGTTGTCGTATTCCAGGAGCTTGCGAAAGGCATCGGGTGAGTTGAAATTGAGATAGGTGGACGTGAGCAGCCTGCCCTTGATGCCACGCCGTTTGAGTTCTTGAAATGCTTCGACCAGAATCTGCAGGCCGCCGTCTGCAACAAACGCTACGCAAAAGTCAAAAGAGCTGCAGGTTGAGAGCTGCTCCTTGATAACGGATAGTAGTGTTCCGCCTGTCGCCTTCGAGTTGGCGATGAGCTTGGGTGAATCGTCCTCGCGTGCAAGCGAGTCGAATTCAATATCAATCTGCTGCTGCGTAGTCATCCCGGCCAAACCTTTCGAAAGACTATGTTGGCGCCAGGATAACAGATCGATCGTTCGTATTTTGGGCGTATGACGATTAAGATTGGCGGTTTGGCGCGAGCTTTCGGACGTGTCCGCACGACAAGCGACACTTACCCTGCCACCATGCTCCGCCGCGGTGGCATGCATCTGAACAACGACCCTCTAAGGAGTTCGATATCGATGAGTGACAACACCAAGCACCTTGCAAAGAAGTGCGTCAAGGGCGCGGGGCCGTGCCTCGCGCTGTGCCTTGCCGGCGCAGCGGTCGCGCTGCTGGCTGTTCTGGGGCCGTTTGATGTGCTCCGAAGTGCCAGCTCTCTGCACGTCATCATCGCCCTTGCCGCCGCCATGATGACCGGCGGCCTGCTAGATCTGGTTTTTTGGGTGCTCGACCCGTTTGGATGGAAGAACGAGGGGTAGGTCCTAAAGGATGGAAGGGCTGGAACGGTTGGCTTAGTGATCGTGCAGAATGTGGGCTAGCGACTTACAGGGAAGTGGTGATCCGATGACGGTCTATGTGACGGGCGATATTCACGGCGGCCTCGACATGCAAAAGCTGCGCGATTGGGATCTTGGGGAAAGCCTGACGAGCGACGACTATCTCATCATTGCCGGCGACTTTGGCTTTCCGTGGGATTTCTCTGCCGAGGAGTGCGCCGACATCGCTTGGCTGGAGTCGCGCCCCTATACCGTGCTGTTCGTCGACGGCAACCACGAACGTTTCGACCACTGGGCTGAGCGACCCATGGAGTTGTGGCACGGTGGGCTGACGCAGCGCCTGTCGGATACCTCCCCCATACGGCGCCTGACGCGTGGCGAGGTTTTTGAGCTCGACGGCTCAACGGTCTTTACCATGGGCGGCGCCACGAGCGTGGACAAGGAATACCGCATTCCGTATTCCAGCTGGTGGCCGCAGGAGTTGCCGGACGACCGCAACTTTGAGGAGGCACGGACAAAGCTCGACAGCGTGGGCTGGAAGGTCGACTACGTGGTCACCCACATCTGCTCTACGCGCATGCTTTCGCCCACGCTTTATCCGGCGCCCGGCTGGAATTGCCCCGCCGTTGATCGGCTTACGGCGTTTTTCGATGAGCTGGAGGACCGCTTGGACTACAAACGCTGGTATTACGGGCATTTTCATCGAGATGCCAACCCGGCCGAGCGTCATACCGTGCTCTACGACTGCATCGTTCGCCTGGGCGACGAACTCCAGCCCTGGGATGTTGCGTAGGGGTGGGGTGCCTGATTACTCAGCCGTTACGGTGATGTTCTCCCTGTGCTTGCGGATAACATCCCAGCTAAAATGCTCGACCAGCTGCTCGGCAGAGCGCGGCGTGGTGCCCGGCGCGATGCCTGTTTGTCCGGCGAGCCAGCCCAGCAGCGCTTCAGGCGTGCCAAAGCGGGCGCGGAGTTCGCCCAGGTCCAGATCGCGGTCTCGTTTGGAAAGGCGGCGGCCGTCCGGTGCCATGAGCAGCGGAATATGTGCGTAGTACGGCGTGGGCAGTCCCAACAGGTGCTGCAGATAGATCTGGCGCGGCGTGGACCCCAGCAGGTCGCATCCGCGCACGACCTCGGTGACGCCCATGGCAGCGTCGTCGACCACCACGGCTAGCTGATAGGCAAACACGCCGTCGCTGCGGCGCACCAAAAAGTCGCCGCACTCGGTGGCGAGTGCTTCGCATTGGGCGCCGTACGTGCGATCCACAAATTCGATCACGTCGTCTGCGAGGTCGTCGACGGTGGGCACGCGCAGACGTGTGGCCGGGGCGCGCAGGGCGCTGCGGCGGGCCACCTCCTCGGCCGAAAGACTTCGGCAGGCGCCACGGTAGATGGGCGTGCCGTCGCTCGCGTGCGGTGCACTCGCGGCGTGGAGCTCGGCGCGTGTGCAAAAGCAGGGATAGGTGAGGCCGGCGTCTTTCAGCCGGCGCAAGGCGCTCTCGTACAGGTCTAGGCGGTCGTGCTGGTAGTAGGGGCCTTCGTCCCACTCCAGCCCCAGCCAGGCCAGGTCGTCAATCAATTGGGCGGCAAGTTCCGGGCGCTTGCAGCGATCGTCCAGATCCTCAATGCGTAACACGATGCTGCCGCCCTGGCTGCGGGCCGAAAGCCATGCGCACAGGCAGCTGAACACGTTGCCCAGGTGCATACGGCCCGAGGGCGACGGGGCGAAGCGCCCCACGACGGGCGCGGGAGCGGCCGGCGTCGTTGGCGCGTCGGCGGCGGTTGTTGCTATGTTGCGTGCGTTGATGTCCATGCGGACGAGTATAGCGCGGGGCGCGGTGGGGGAGACGCTGCCGTGGCCTGCAAGTTGCTGAGGCCGCGCGTTGCGCGTGCCGGACCACCGGCTCGGCACCTTAATCGTCGTCAATCAATCTAGCTCTCAAACGACAGAAACCCCGGCAGCTCTTCGCAACTGCCGGGGTTTCCGCGGAAAAGGGGGACATGATCCTCGAGCGAACGGCAAAGGGGCAAACCGTTTTCGCTCAACTGCTTTATGCCCCTCGCTCGCCGGCTTAATCGGCTCACGCCGCGCCCACACAAAGCCGCTACACCTGTGATGGAGCTATGAAGTGGTATCTATTGCCGGAGCGGGCTATGCCAAGGAGTGTCCCAGACTGCCGGCAGATAAGGAACGTCCCCAAGTGCCGGCCGTGGACGTGACTTTCGTCCCGTTTGATACTCCGCTGGCCTAGATGTTCGTCACATGAGCCCGCAAACGTGGGACAATGACGCTACTGGTACCACAGACAAAGGATGTGCCTATGAACGCCCCCGTTGCCCAGCCCTGTCGGCAGCGCCGCCTGTTTGCGCGATTCGCTTCCGTCTGCGCACTCGTCGCGCTTGCGTTGTTGCTGCTGCCTGCCGCCGCGCACGCCGACGGCTACTCCATGAGCCAAACCTACATCGGCGCCACGGTTGAGGCCGATGGCTCGCTGACCGTTGTCGAGGGACGCCAGTTCGATTTCGACGACGACATCAACGGCGTGTATTGGGATATCAATACAGGCTCTAACCAGCAAGGCGGCTCGGTGGTCGTCAATGTGCTAAGCGTCGAGGAAGACGACACTGCGTTTAACAAGGTCGACAGCGCAAATAAAGGCGACGACGGCGTTTACACGGTGGAACAGTCCGACGACGGCGTAAAGATTAAGGTGTTCAGCCCTCACGAGAGCGGCGACAGCGCAATCTACTACGTGAGTTATTCCATGACCGGTGCGGTTATGAACTGGGCCGATACCGCCGAGCTCTACTGGAAATTCGTCGGCGACGGCTGGTCGGCGGACTCCGATGACGTCGAGATGGAAGTCTACTTTGCAAATGCCGCTGCCGGGACGGCTGCCGTCAAGGGCGATAACTTCCGCGCATGGGGCCACGGCCCGCTGACGGGCGACGTGTCGCTCGATGCGGACGAGCCCATGGTCACCTATACCATTCCCTGCGTGCATGAGGGCGAATTCGCCGAGGCACGCATCGCCTTCCCCAGCGACTGGGTGCCGCAGCTTGCCGTCTCGGGCGAAAAGCGCATGTCGACGATTCTGAGCGAAGAGAAGGAATGGGCCGACGAGGCCAACGCTCGCCGTGAGCACGCGCGTGCGGTTGCCGGCGCGATTGCCGTGGTGTGTGTTGTCGTGGCGGTTGCCTATACCGGTGTGATCGTGATGCTTAAGCTGCGCAGGCCCAAACCCAAGCCGCTCTTTCAGGACGAGTACTTCCGCGATGTGCCCTCGGCCGACCATCCCGCGGTGCTTGCAGCTCTCATGAGCTGGAACGACGTGCCCGATCAGGCATATATCGCCACGCTTATGAAGCTCACCGACGACCGCGTGATCAAGCTGGAAGAAGCGACCGAGACCAAGAAGAAGGGTCTGCTCCGTCGCGAAAAAGAGGAGCAGACGTATCGCATCACAGTGACCGATGAGGCCTGGAAGGCTGCCAAGAAGGACGGCATCGACCGCGATGTGCTCAAGGTCTTCTTCGCTGGCGTTAAGCCCGATAAAGACGGCGTCCGTTCGCGCACGTTTAGCGAGCTGGAGGAGTATGCCAGCGAGCGTACTGCATCTGTTGGCGACAAGCTCGAGGACTATCAGAGCACGGTTAAGGGCAAGCTGGAGGCGCGCGAGCTTATCGCCTCGGACGGCACCATCGCCCTGGTTGCCGGCTTGGTTCTCGGCATCATCATCGTCTTTGGCATTCTGGGCTCTCTGATCTATACCGACTTTGCGGATGCCAATGTCGGTGCCGCTATGATCTCGATCCCCGTCACGATCGTGGGCTTTGTCCTGAGCTGCACCTTCCGTCGCTACACGCCGGAGGGCGCCGAGGTGGCGGCTCGCTGCAAGGCGCTCAAGCATTGGCTCGAGGACTTTACGCGTCTGAAGGAGGCCGTTCCCAGCGACCTGATCTTGTGGAACAAGCTGCTGGTGATGGGCGTTGCCCTGGGCGTTTCGAAAGAAGTGCTGCGACAGCTGGCCGAAGCCGTGCCTGCGGACCTGCGCAACAGTGACGATTTCTACGACAACTACCCCTGCTACTGGTGGTATTACCATCACTACGGCAACGAGTCCCCGCTCGATTCGTTCAACGATGTGTACCACGAGACCATTCGCGAGCTGGCTTCGAGCTCCGATAGCTCGAGCGGCGGCAGCGGCGGCGGCTTCTCTGGCGGCGGTGGCGGCGGCGAGGGCGACGGCCCCGGCGGCGGTGGCCTCAACGACGTCTACATGGGCCAGGTCATGCTTGCCGTGCGTCCCAACTGGAGCTTCACCTCCGCCACGCGCCTGAACCTGGTCTGCGTTGTCCGGGTCAAGGTCAACCTGCAGGGCGAGGTGGAAAAAGTCGACGTGACGCAAAGCTCCGGCAACGCGCAGTACGACTCCTCGGCGGCCAACGCCATCTGGCGCACCAGCCGGGCGGGGGCCTTCCCGCCGCCGCCGTCGGAACAGTACACCGAGCTGGACCTTGTCTTCACCCTCAATGAACTCATGGGCCGCTAGCCGGTCCGTCAAGGCGGTCGTGCCCGGTGGTACGGCCGCCTTGCCGTCTTGGGGATCCTGCCCGCCGGGACCGGTCCCCCCGATCCCTCCGGCGTTGCGTTGCGCCGGGAGCGCCGCCTGCGGGCTGCGCCGTCATGCACGCACGGGCCGCGGGCGCCGCCGCCGCGGACGTGGCCAACGGCTACGCCGGTGAGGCCATGGCCAAGATCCTGGCCAACTGGGCCGCCCCGGCCGACCGCGGCAAGGTGCGCATCGTGGTGCGCGTGGACGCGGAAGGCAAGGTGGAGCGCTGCGGCTATCTTGAAAAGTCCGCCAGCCAGGCCCTCAATGATTCCGTGTGCGGCGCGGTCATGAAGACCGCCGACCTGGGCAAGCCGCCCTACGG
>URBP01000058.1 GCA_900546105.1 uncultured Collinsella sp. | reverse complement strand
GGCCAGGTCCTAGGTTTACTTTCCTGCCGCCAAGATGGCGTCTTGAGTGTCTAGATACTTAGCTGAAATGATTTGAGCAGAGGGGAGCCCCTTGTTGGAAGGGGCTCCCCTCTGTTTTGGTTACTGTGGGACAAATTAATCAGTAGTGTTTGTCCCAAATCTTAAGTATGTGGGGGCTTGCGTCTTGGGCGAGCTTGCCTTATCGAGTGCTTTCCTATTTGGCGTCGGCCCAGGTTACTCCGGTTGAGGCTTCGGCGATTAGGGGTACTCGGAGGTCTACGACGTGTTCCATGACGTCGCGGACCATGGTGGTTAGGCGCTCGACTTCGTTGACGGGGCACTCAAAGTCCAGTTCGTCGTGTACCTGCAAGATCATGTGGGCGGCAAAACCCTCTTCTTCCAGGCGGCGGCTTACGCGGGCCATCGCGATCTTGATGATGTCGGCCGCGGTGCCCTGCATGGGGTGGTTCATGGCCGTGCGCTCGCCAAAGCCGCGAAGCTGCGGATTTTTGGCCTTAAGCTCCGGGATATGGCGACGGCGGCCGTACATGGTCTCAGCGTAGCCCGTCTGCTTGGCACGTGCCACCACGTTGTCGAGGAACGTACGCACACCCGGGTAGGCCTCGTAGTAGCGGTCGATCATGTCGCGTGCCTCGGCCATCGAGATATGCAGCGACTGCGATAGGCCGTAAGCCTGCTGACCATACACGATGCCAAAGTTCACGGCCTTGGCGCGGCTGCGCAGGTCGGGCGTCACCTCGGACACCGGCACGCCAAACACGCGCGCGGCCGTCTCGGCATGGAAGTCCTCGCCCTCGTTAAAGGCGCGCACCAGATGCTCGTCACCCGAGAGATGCGCCAGCAGACGCAGCTCGATCTGCGAGTAGTCCACCGCCAAAAAGACGCTTCCCTCGCCTGCCGAAAACGCCGTCTTGACAGTACGGCCCAGCTCCGAGCGCGTCGGGATGTTCTGAAGGTTCGGGTCACTCGAGGACAGACGACCCGTCGCCGTGATGGTCTGGTTGTACGTGGTGTGCACGCGACCGTCACCACGGCGCAGCGGACCTAGCGTGTCCAGATAGGTCGACTTAATCTTGGACTTCTCACGCCAGTCCAAAATCAGGCGCACGATCTCGTGGTCGCGGGCAAGGTCGCTCAGCACCTTGGCGTTGGTCGAATAATAGCCGCGCTTGGTCTTTTTGAGGCCCTTGGTCGGAAGCCCCATAACATCAAACAGCACGTGCGAGAGCTGCATGGGGCTGCCGATGTTAAAGGTCTCGTCACCCGCCAGGTCACGAATGCTGCGCTCGACCTCAGTGATCTGGGTAGCAAGTCCCTCGGACAGACTATGCAGGCGGTCGGGGTCCACGAGCATGCCCGCGCGCTCCATCTTGGCAAGCACCGGCACGAGCGGCATCTCGATGCCATCGAACACGTTGGCGGCGTTCTCGCGGGCCATGCGGTCGCGCAGCGGCACCACGAGCGCCAGCGTCAGGGCCGCAGTGCGGGCAGCAGGGGCAGGAGCGTCCTCGCCAGCACCCTCCGCGCCGCGCGCCGCAGGCAGCGTCATCTGCAGATAGGTATCGGCCAGATACGCCTCATCAAACTCAGAGCGGTCGGAATCCAACAGATAGGCGGCGACCACAGTATCGAAGATGCGCGTGGAATCGACGGCCAGCGGATCCATGAGCTCGGGCTCAGAGGAATCGATGGGCGAAAGCTCGTGCAGCAGCGCCTTCATGTCCGGGCTCGCCACGCGGCCCTCCATAAACAGGCGCGCGAGCACGCCGGCGATCACGCCGTGGGCAACGTTGAAGCCATCGACCACGGCAGACGCACCGCCGTCGCCCTCCTCGAGCGCAAGCAACCCCTTGGACGTCGCAAGCCACAGCGTGCGCGTCAGGCCAAAAAGTGCGCCTTCCTCCTTGTCATCGTCCACCACAGCGGCAATCCACTCGCCCGCATCAATCGCGCGAGCGACCTCGGCGGCGGCGGCAGCAAGCGCCTCGGCATCGCCGGCGGCAGCACGCAAAACGGCGGACATCTCAAACGTGCTGGCAGTGGCAGCAGCCCCGCCCTCGCCGCCAATCAGCGCCAAGAAACGGTTCTGCATGGCGGTGATACCAAGCGTGCCGAGCGCCGCGGACACCTCGTCGGCAGAAAACGCCGGGAAGGACGTCGCCTCAAAGTCGAGCTCGATAGGTGCGTCGGTGCGAATGGTTGCGACCTTGCGGCTCAGCAGCGCATCGTCGATGTGCGCACGCAGGTTCTCGCCCATCTTGCCCTTGACCTCATCGGCATGCGCGATGACCTCGTCCAGGCTGCCGTACTGCGCGATAAGCGCGCTCGCCTTTTTGGGACCGATGCCCGGCACGCCGGGAATGTTGTCGGACGTATCGCCCTTCAGACCGTAAAAATCGGGCACGAGCGCCGGCGTAATGCCGTGATACAGGTCGTCCACGCTCTCGGGCGTCATGATCGCCACGTCGGACAGGCCCTTGCGAGTCGAGACCACGTTGACGTGCTCGGTCACGAGTTGATACATGTCGCGGTCGCCGGTCACCAGCAGCATGTCGCAGCCGGCCTCCTCGCCCAGGCGAGCCATGGTACCCAAGATATCGTCGCCTTCCCAGCCCTCGGACTGCAGAATTGGCACGTTGAGCGCAGTGAGCAGCTCCTTGATCATCGGAAACTGCGCATGCAGATCGGGGTCCATGGGCGGGCGCTGCGCCTTATACTGCGGCAGCATCTCCATGCGCACGCGCGGCTTGCCCTTATCAAACGCCACGACCACGCCGTCGGGGTTAAAGGCGTCGATCATCTTGAGGAACATGTTCAGAAAGCCAAAGATCGCGTTGGTGGGGCGACCGTCCGGCGCGTTCATGGTCGGCGGCACGGCGTGGAAGGCGCGGTGCATGAGCGAGTTGCCGTCGATAACGGCAAAGGTACGGCGTTTGTCAGACATATTGAATACCTCGCTTTGGGCTGGGCACGATTTGCTCCCACCAGTTTACACGCTCCCCGCCTCGCGGCCACCGCACATCAAGCTCCCCCGCCACCGTGAGCCCGCGCGTGATACGATGGCTCACGGTACATCAACCAGCACGATCGATCCGAAAGGAGCCTGCGTCATGGAGCGTCCCTGCGCATGGAAAAAGTACACGCCACAGCAAGTCGAGGAGCTCGAGGAGCTTTGCCGCGGCTATAAGCAGTTTTTGAGCGAGAACAAGACCGAGCGACTGTGCGTCAAGACCGGCATCAAGATGGCCGAGGAGGCGGGATACGTCGACCTGGAGACCGTGATTGCGGAGGGCCGTGAGCTCAAGGCAGGCGACAAGGTGTACGCCGCCAACCACGGCAAGGACCTTATGCTCGTCAACCTGGGAACCGCCCCGCTCGAGCAGGGCTTTAACATCCTGGGCGCCCACGTGGACTCGCCGCGCCTGGACCTCAAGCAAAACCCCGCCTTCGAGGCCGGCGACATGGCCTACCTCGACACGCACTACTACGGCGGCGTCAAGAGCTACCACTGGGTGGCCTCCCCGCTTGCACTCGTGGGCGTCATCTGCAAAAAGGACGGCACCACCGTCGACATCAACATCGGCGACAAGGCAGACGATCCGGTCTTTACCATCTCCGACCTGCTGATCCACCTCTCGAGCGAGCAGATGTCCAAGCCCGCCAAGGACGCCGTCGACGCCGAAATCCTCGACGTAATCGTGGGCGGCCGTCCCGTCAAGTTCGATGAGGACGACAAGGACGCCCCCAAGGAGCCCGTCAAGCAGATGTTCCTGGACATCCTCAAGGAGCAGTACGACGTCGAGGAGGAGGACTTCCTATCCGCCGAGATCGAGGTCGTGCCCGCCGGCCCCGCCCGCGACATGGGCCTCGACCGCTCCATGATTTTGGGCTATGGCCACGACGATCGCGTCTGCGCCTACCCCTCCATGCTCGCCCAGATCGACGTCGCCAACGTGCAGCGCACGAGCATCACGCTCATCGTCGACAAGGAGGAGATCGGCTCCGTGGGTGCCACCGGTATGACGAGCCGCTTCTTCGAGAACACCGTCGCCGAGATCATGACGCTCGCCGGCGAGGACAGCCCGCTGGCCCTGCGCCGCGCACTCGCCCGCAGCCGCATGCTCTCCTCCGACGTGTCCGCCGGCTTTGACCCGGGCTACGCCGGCAAGTTCGAGACCAAGAACGCAGCCTTCATGGGTCGCGGCCTGTGCTTCAACAAGTACACGGGCAGCCGCGGCAAGGGCGGCTCCAACGACGCCGACGCCGAGTATGTGGCCCTCGTCCGCGACATCATGGACGAGGCGGGAGTGGACTTCCAGACCTGCGAGCTCGGTCGCGTCAACGCGGGCGGCGGCGGCACCATCGCCTACATCATGGCCAAGTACGGCATGAACGTCATCGACTCCGGCGTTGCCGTCCTGTCCATGCACGCCCTGTGGGAGGTCGCCAACAAGGCCGACATCTACGAGGCCTACCGCGGCTACAAGGCCTTCCTCGAGCGCGCCTAACCGACCCTTCATCAGTTGCGGTGAAATACGGACTAAACTGGCCCATAAACGACCAAAACAGACCGTATTCCACCGCAACTTCCTTTTTGGCAGAGGAGAGTCCATGCTGCAGGTCATCATTTCGCCCGCCAAGCAAATGCGCGCGGCCAGGGATGCTTTTGAAGTCCTGGGCATTCCACCTTTTGTGCACGAGACGGCTCGCCTCCACCGCGCACTGCTAGATATCGAGCGGAATGAAGGCAGCGGCGGTCTGCAGGCGCTATGGAACGTGAGTGACAAACTGCTGGGGCCTTGCCTCAACACCCTGCATGAGTTCGGGCCCATCTTGGGAAACGGCGATCTCGACAATCCCGCACTCGCCCGTCACCTCTCCCCTGCCGTCATGTCCTATCACGGCATTCAATACCAGAGCATGGCGCCCGAGGTGATGGATTCCGCGCAGCTCGCATGGCTGCAAGACCATCTGTGGATCCTCTCGGGCCTTTACGGATGCGTACGCCCCTTTCATGCCGTCGAACCGTATCGGCTGGAAATGGGCGCGAAGCTCGCCGTTGACGATGCCCGAGACCTCTACGCGTTTTGGAGCGACAAGCTCGCGCAGGCTATCGCCCCGGCAGGCTCAAACACCACGATCGTCAACCTCGCCAGCGTAGAGTATGCCAAAGCCGTTCTGCCCCGCCTCACCACCGATGTCACGGTCGTCACATGCCTCTTTGGCGAAGATATCCGCAACGGCAAGCCCATCCAGCGCTCGACCGCCAGCAAAAAGGCGCGCGGCTCCATGGTGCGGTGGATGGCAGAAAACGAGCTCGAGGATGCAAGCGGACTTACCGCATTCAACATCGGCTATCGTCACATCCCCGAGCTTTCAGACGAAAACACCCTGGTTTTCATGGACGCGCAGGCACAATAGGCCCGCCGTTTCCAACCCCCCGTTACTCCGCCAAGCCATCGGCCTTTACAATCTCGCTCGTCGAGCCATCTTGGTAGGTAATCTTGACATGCTCCACCTCGGACACCTTGACGCCCGACGGGGGCTCCAGGCGCCATTCCGTCAGGGCGATATCCATCGTCGTGGGCACATCCCCTTGATCTTTGAGCTCGACCAACAGCGTCTTAAGCGACGCATCGAAGGTCACGCGCTCGATCTCTTCACCAGGAATGGAACCACCGCTCAGCTGCAGCTGGACAAATCCATCGCGCGGATACCAATAGTCGCCCGGCGCGGCAACGGTATTGCCGCCAGAGACCTTCATCGTCATAATCGGTAGGCTATCATCAGCCTCGAACTCCCATGCAACGCCGCCGCGACCACCAAACGTCCAGATAAAAAAGGCAATCACCAGCACGGCAAGCACCGCAAAACCAATCGCGACAAGGCCATGGTGCGCACGGCTTTCCTCGGCCGATACATCCCATTGCGTCTCTCGATACAGATGCTTGTCTTCCATGTTCGCCTCCCCACAGGCACGCTCGTTGGCCCAATCGTACCCATTCAGGCTATACTTGAGCCCATGACATAACGGGGAGCTTGCAGGACAAGACGGCAGGCTGAGACTGGGCGCGCCCGCCCTGACCCGCAAACCTGATATGGGTAATGCCAACGAAGGGAGCCGTGCCAATGAGCACACAGACCGAGCCCAAGCTCGTCACGCAAATCGACTTCGCCCGTGCCGGGCAGATTACGCCGCAGATGAAGGAGGTTGCCGAGCGCGAGCATCGCGACCCCGAGTACATCCGCGAGCGCGTGGCCGACGGCCGCATCGCCATCCCCGCCAACATCGTGCATATCAAAAAGGGCATGCGCGCCTTTGGTGTCGGCGAGGGCCTGTCCACCAAGGTCAACGTCAACCTGGGCATCTCGGGCGATAAGGCCGATGCCGCCGAGGAGTGGAAGAAGGTCAAGATCGCCGAGGACTTTGGCGCCGACGCCATCATGGACCTCTCCAACTCGGGCAAGACGCGCCAGTTCCGCCAGCAGCTCATCGACGAGACGCCGCTCATGGTGGGCACCGTCCCCATGTACGACGCCATCGGCTACATGGAAAAGCCGCTGGTCAAGCTTACCAAGGATGACCTGTTCGAGGTCGTGCGCGCGCACGCCGAGGACGGCGTGGACTTTATGACCATCCACTGCGGCATCAACAAGTCGGTCACCAAGACCTTTAAGGAGACCGGCCGTCTCATGAACATCGTCAGCCGCGGCGGCTCGCTGCTGTTTGGCTGGATGGAGGTCACCGGCAACGAAAACCCCTTCTACGAGTACTTTGACGAGCTGCTCGAGATTTGCCACGAGTACGACGTGACGATTTCGCTCGGCGACTCCTGCCGCCCGGGCTGCCTCTACGACTCCAACGACGCCACCGAGACCGCTGAGATGATCGAGCTGGGCAAGCTGTGTAAGCGCGCTTGGGCCGCCGGCGTCCAGGTCATGGTCGAGGGTCCGGGTCACATGGCGCTCGACGAGATCGCCGCCAACATGAAACTGCAGAAGCGCCTGTGCCACAACGCCCCGTTCTATGTGCTGGGTCCGCTGGTGACCGATATCGGCGTGGGCTACGACCACATCACCGCCGCCATCGGTGGCGCCATCTCCGCGAGCTCCGGCGCCGACTTCCTGTGCTACGTGACGCCCGCCGAGCACCTGTGCCTGCCCGACGCCCAGGACGTGCTCGACGGCCTCATGGCAACCAAGATCGCCGCACACGCCGCCGATATCGCCAAGAAGGTGCCGCACGCCCGCGACATGGACGACAAGATGGGCCAGGCACGCCGCAAGCTCGACTGGGATGCCATGTGGAAGTGTGCTCTCGACCCGATTACGGGCAAGAAGCGCTACGAGGAGTCCCCCGCCGCCACCGAGGGCACCTGCACCATGTGCGGCAAGATGTGCGCCGTCCGCACCGTCAACAAGGTGTTCGAAGGCACGACGATCGACCTCGGCATGGAGGACTAACTCGTCACCGGAGCCACAATCGGTAACATGGTGTTCGTCAATTGTTGACGTGTGAACATTTGCTTACATTTGCGTAAAGATTGCATCGCCCGCCCGGGTTCGACATAGAGTCGGCCCGGGCATCTTTATAATGCTGGCTTAAAGACCCATTTGATTCCGACCGAACAAGGGAGCAAACATGGATCGCAGTAAGGTACCTGCCGTCCTGTCCATCGCAGGATCCGATTCCAGCGGTGGCGCCGGCATTCAGGCCGACATCAAGACTATCACGGCGCACCGTCTGTATGCCGAGACGGCCATAACCGCCATCACGGCGCAAAACACCCTGGGCGTCACCGCCGTGCAGGATATCTCGCCAGATATCGTCGCCGCTCAGATCGACGCCGTTTTTGACGATATCCGCCCGAGCGCCGTCAAGATCGGCATGGTTTCTTCTGTCGAGATTATCGAAGTCATCGCCGACCGCTTGAGCGCCTGGAACGCACAAAATATCGTCGTCGACCCCGTTATGGTCGCCACCTCGGGCGCTCGCCTGATCGCAGAGGACGCCGCCGAAGCGCTTGCACGCCGCCTGTTCCCGCTGGCGACCGTCATCACGCCCAATATTCCCGAGGCCATGGCGCTGCTCGATTACGAAGTCGATTCCGAGCGCACGCAGCAAAATGCCGCCATGCTTCTCACCCGCCGCTTTGGATGCGCGTCCCTCGTTAAGGGCGGGCATTTTGTCAATGAAGCCAACGATGTGCTAGCCGAGCCCGCACCGCTCGATGACGAGGGCAACCATCTGGGAGATCCGCTTACCACATGGTTCCGCCACAAGCGTATCGAGACCGACAACACACACGGCACCGGCTGCACGCTCTCGTCCGCCATCGCCTGCGCGCTGGCCCAGGGCATGGATCTTGCCGATGCCGTCAACGCCGGTAAGGCTTACCTAACGGGCGCTCTCGCCGCCGGCCTGAACATGGGCAAAGGCTCTGGCCCCGTCAACCACATGTGGCAGTACTAAAGTCCGCGACCCCAAACCACCACCTTTGTGGTGGTTTGGGGTCGCGCTACTCACCGAGCATCTCTTGGAGCTTGGCTGCCACGGCATGTCCCAAGCTCTCGTGGCTTTCGGGCATCATATGCAGATAGTCGATATCGCCCGGCTCGGCAAAGTCGGCGGCATTCAAAAAGTCGCAGCCAAACTGCTCAGCCACATGCGCGTAGTATTCAGCAAAATGCTCCGAGGCCTCGACGGAACGCTCGTCAAAATCGGTCATATACACATCGGCGATCTGCGGCTTAATCTTGATAGGCGCCATCAGCAAAATGCGCGGGCAGGGCGCGGCATCGGTCCAGGGAAACGCGCGGACGGCGCGAATCAGCGCCATGGCGCCACGGGCGATATCGGAAGCCGTCACGTTAAAGACCGTCTTACAGTCGTTGGTGCCCAGCATGATCACAATGGCGTCCAGCGGCTTATGGGCCTCGAGCAGCATCGGAAGCGCGCGAATGCCGTTGAGGTTAGTGTCCAGGTGGCACATATCGTCGCGCACCGTCGTGCGGCCGTTGAGCCCCTCCTCAATCACATGCCAGCCCTCGCCCAGGTCACGCTGCGCCACGCCGCACCAGCGTACATCCTGCGCATAGCGTACCGCGGTGCCATCGCGCATACCAGCCGGATCATAGCCATAGGTGTTGCTGTCGCCAAAGCATAGAACGTTTTTCATCGTAAGCTCCCCACTCAATAAAAAGCCGACGGGAGCGCCTCTCCCGCCGGCTCGACCTATCTGTCAGCACGTACCGATTACAGGTACTTGTGCCAATCGTCCTCGTCCTCATCATCCTCGGTAGCAGCCTGGGCCTGCTCGGCGGCACGAGCTGCCGCAGCGCGAGCGGCAACCTGGGCATAGGACTCCTCGTTTCGCTCGGGGAAGTTTGCCAGCACGTGCTCGAATTTGGCGAAGTCCTCGTCCCAGCGCGTAGAGGGCACGGCAAAGAAGACCTGCTTGACCTTGAAGTCGCCCGATGCGAGCTCCTTGCGGAAGAGCTCGGCCACGGCCTCGGCATCAAAGCCGTTGTTGTCGCAGCCCCATGCGCCCAGCACAAGCTTCTCGCGACCCAACTCGTCGCAGATGGCGAGCACAAAGCGGATGCGGTCGCGCAGGGCATCCAGCAGAGCATCGTCGCTCACGCGATACTCCTGGCGGGCGCGCTTAACGTTGGGCGCGGCGGCCACGATCACGTCGGCGTATGCATGCACGTGGTTGCGGTCGAAGCGCACCGCAGGCACCACTAGGGCACGGTTACGATAGAGCTCGCAGTTGATGTTGCGGCGACGGTTCTCGCCGTACCACTTACGCTGCCTATCGAGAACGTTGTACAGATACGAATCGGCGCAGAGCGTAGCCTCCTGGCCCAGATAACCCTGAATATATCCACCGCCCGGATTGGTAAACGAGGCAAAGGCGAGCACGGCCATGTCGCAGAACTGCGCATAGCCGCGACCGTTATCGAGGATTGCCTGCGTGGCGGAGGCATCAAGCACAGTGACCTCGGGCAGGACCGGAGCGGGCTCCTCAGCAGGCGCGGACTCAGCTTCGGCGATTTCCTCGGCAGGCTCCTCGACGGGCTCGGGCGCCGCCTCGGTCTCGAGCGCTGCCTCGACCTCGGCAGTCTCCGCGTTCTCGACGTCCTCGGCGACCTGCTCTTCGGGGGCCACAGCAGTCTGAACCTTGGCCTTCATCGCCGCGACAAAGCCGGCGGGCATGCCGTCAAACTCGCGAACACCAGCAAGCGAACGCTCGATATCCTTGGCACACGCCTCGGACACAGTTGCCACGTGACGCTCGGCGGCCTTGGCGCGAGCCTCGCGCTTGGGGTTGGACTGTCCCGCGCGGTTGGGCCTGCGGTTACGTTTCCTGTTGTCGACGTCTGCCATACGTGGCCACCTTTCCTGTCGCTGCCGCTATCGGCTTTTCCCATCCATGATACCCCGCCGTGTACAAAAAAGACGGCCCCGAAGGACCGCCTTTCGCATCGATTTGCACGCACGGCAAGCACCGCCGCAATTCGCCACTAGTCGCGACGGCCAAGGATGTTCAGGATGCGCAGGAACACGTTGATAATGTCCACGAACAGATTGGACGCCATGAGCACGGCGTTGGGCAGCGTAGGCGGCACCGTCGTGGCAACATAGGTGTCGTAGCCAATAAAGCCGGCGAACACCACGATCACGATCAGATCGGTGATGGTCTGCGAGACGCCCATGAACATCAGCACGATCTCAACCAGAATAGTGGCGAGCAGAATGCCAAAACCGATGCCATATACGCGCTGGAAAAACTTGGGGAACGTCACGCCCAAAGCGCCAAAGACAAAGGTGATAGCGGCCGTGGCGATAAAGGCAGTGTTGATGGTGGGCAGGTCGTAGTTGGCCAGGCCAAACGACGCGGTCAGACCAAAAGTGCTCGCAAAGATTACGTAGCCCACAAGGGACAGGCCAACGGACTGCTTGCTGGCGGCGGCCGACATCATGACAATGCCGACGATAGTCAAAATAAACGAGCCAAAGACCAGCGGCAAAGCGGCGCCGCTCATCATCATGCGCGCAAACGACATGGTGCTCGTAAAGTAGGCGCCGGCGCCCATGGCGCAAAAGCCCAAGAAGATCAGGGCAGACATGGCGAGATTGTACGCGCGCGGCGACATCTCCTTGGCGCGGCTTGCGCCGCTCTCGACGGGGCCGTTCTGATAGCCCTGGATATCATTCATGCTTTCGTCCTTTCAGATAGCGCCGCGACAGCAGCGCCTTAAGCGACAAGATTTCTACCATTGTACCCGAACGCCGTGCGTCCCTACCTGCGGCGCTCACCCTCGAGCGTGCGGTCGAACGCCCACACCCACCAACGCATCAGATGGGCCTGCGAGCCGTCCGGCCGCTCGCGTGCCTGTTCTTCCAGATACAACTCGGTCGCATGCCCGCCAAAACGAACCTTATACGTTGCCGTACGAACACCGTGAACCGTTAAGCCAAAGCCCGTGGACGAGACAATCTCGTCAATTGTAAAGCAACGACCGTCGACCCAGCAGACGGTGACCGGCACGACTTGTCCGCCCGCGAGGAGCCACAACGTCCACATACTGTTTGTGCACGCGTCGAGTTTTGCCATCTGTCTGTCGATATTCCATGCTTCCCATTATCGAACGCATGTTTGCATATTGTAAAGCGAACAGACTGTGGTTTTGGAATGTCGGAGCGAACGCGCGTGTCCGCATGGCGTGATAGCAAAAAGAACACCCACGGTCAACAGGGCTAATATTCAATTTTAGTGCCAAAAAATTACTTCTCCCATCAGAACTCGGCAAAGAAACCCGCAGGAGGTGATACGATTTATCATGTTTTTGTAACGTGTCTGCAAACTTCGAGAAAGCCCATATATGGACGTAACGTTCTCAACCTTCCTCGGCCAAATTGTGTCGAACCCAGTCCTTGCCGTCACCGTGATCCTCGCGTTGGGCGCCATCTTCGTCAATGGATGGACCGACGCGCCCAACGCCATCGCGACCTGCGTCACTACGCGTTGCATGCCCGCCCGCGCCGCCATTCTCATGAGCGCCGCATTCAACTTCCTCGGCGTGCTCATCATGACGCACTTTAATGCGAGCGTCGCCAACACCATCTCACATATCGTCGACTTTGGCGGAAACAGCACCATGGCGCTCGCGTGCCTCTGCGCGGCCCTGTTCTCCATCGTCGTCTACGGCGCCACAGCGTCGCGTTTTGGCATCCCCACCTCGCAAAGCCACAGCCTTATCGCCGGCCTGACCGGTGCCGCTATCGCCCTCGGCGGCGCGAGCAGCGTCAACGTCCACGAGTGGATGAAGGTCATCTACGGCCTGGCGCTCTCCATCGGCCTGGGCTTTGTCATGGGCTGGGTCCTGTGCAAACTCGTCTCGATTCTTTTCGCCGCCGCCAACAGGCGACGTGCCAATGTCTTCTTTAAATACGCTCAGATTGCGAGCGCTGCGGCCATGAGCTTTATGCACGGCGCGCAGGATGGACAGAAGTTCATCGGCGTGCTCTTTTTAGGCGTAGCCTTCGCAAACGGCCAGACTAGCGTCGGCGATGCCGGCATCCCCATCTGGATTATGCTGCTGTGCTCGGCCACTATGGGTATCGGCACCAGCGTGGGCGGTGAGCGCATCATCAAGTCCGTCGGCCAGAGCATGGTTAAGCTCGAGAAGTATCAGGGCTTCTCCGCCGACCTCGCGGGCGCGGCGAACCTGCTGCTTGCCACCCTTACCGGCATCCCCGTGTCCTCCACCCACATCAAGACCTGCGCCATCATGGGCGTTGGTGCCGTCAAGCGCCTCTCGGCCATCAACTTCGGCGTCGTCAAGGACATGATGTTCACCTGGTTCTTCACCTTCCCCGCCTGCGGACTCATCAGCTTTGTCATGGCCAAGCTGTTCATGATGTTCCTCTAGTCAAACCGAACGTCCATCCGGACCGCAACACTTCGCCCACCCGTCTTCGCCTCGAAAGGACCCACTCATGGCAAAGAAACCCGATTCGTTCTACTTTGACAACTACGTCGCTTGCGCCGACCTCGCCGTCCAGGCCGCAGAGCTGCTCACCAAGATTTTTGAGAACTTTGACCCCGCGCAGATCCACGACATGCTCGATAAAATGCATGCGATTGAGCATGCGGCAGACAAGAAGCACCATGAGCTCGAAGACGCCCTGCTCACCGCCTTTATCACCCCGCTCGAGCGCGAGGATCTGGATCTGATGAGCTGCTCACTCGACACCGTGCTCGACCGCATCGAGGGCGTCGTACAGCGCGTCTACTTCACCAACATTCAGAGCATCCATCCCGACGCCATCGTCATCGCCCACAAGGTAACCGATGCCTGCCGCGCCATGAAGGACCTGATGGTCGAACTTCCCAACTACCGCAAGTCCAAAACGCTGCGCGAGCTCGTCATCCAGATCAACACCATCGAGTCCGAGGCCGACGAGCTCTATATCAACGCCATGCGCAACCTGCACGTTAACGGCAAGGACCCGCTCGAGGTCATCGCCTGGCGTGACGTGTATGCCTTCCTGGAGTACTGCGCCGACTGCTGCGAGAATGTGGCCGATGTCGTGGATTCGATTGTCATGAAAAACAGTTAACTGGGGGTACGTATCCCACCGGTCGCGGGCCCGACCACTAATACCTTTTTCACTCCGGCTGCAAGCAGAGTCGTTCAAAAGGTA
>URBP01000057.1 GCA_900546105.1 uncultured Collinsella sp. | reverse complement strand
TGACTCCCCTCGCTATCCGTTACTGCTTATATTCCCGCCAGATCGAGTAGAGGTTCCGGGCAATGCCGGTCACATACATCGAGAGGCGCAGGATTTCAAGAAACAAGTTCATAGGCTTCACCCCAATCGGAGATCGGAGCGTTGCCCGCAGGCGGATTCCGCGGCAGTCAAGATTTTACCTCACAGGCCGCGGTGGGAGACATCCTACCCACCCCATGGTTTGGAACAGTGTCGATCTAACGGGCAATCAAGCCTTTAGCTCTCTTTGAATTGAGCAAGCATCTGCCCGAAGAAGCTGAGCCCGGATGGCTCATAAATGAGCGAGCCACCATCTTCGGTCCGGTAGACCCCGCAGGGGGGAGGTAGCGACCGTCGGGGAGGACATAGAGGTTGGCTTCTTTCTTCAGTCCTCTGGTAATAGCGGAATCCCGTTTTCGTCCACTTGGAACTCGTCTATATTCGCGTTCTCTCTTTCCATGATGCCCCCTGGTCAGTTTCTATCGTAAGTGCGCCCTAAAACAAACACTGCTCAATCAGCTCTTTTCCGCGTAGAGTGTCAATCCACTCCTGCGGAATTGCGTCGATGCCGTATGCCGTGCCTGCGAGGGCGCCTGCGACGGCTGCGGTGGTGTCGGTGTCGTCGCCCAGGTTGACGGCGGCGAGGACGCAGTCTTCGTAGCTGTTGGTGTTGACGAAGCACCAGGTGGCTGCCTTAAGCGTGTCGCGCACGAAGCCGCCGGACCTGATTTCGTGCTCGGGTGCGCTTTTCAGCTGCAGCGCCCACGAGGGAAGCGTGCCGTTCATCACATCCCTCATCAGCTCGACAAATATGACGCATGCGTCGGTCGATGTTCTGTGAGCGTGCGTTATCGCGGAGACCTCGCAGAT
Source organism: uncultured Collinsella sp. (assembly GCA_900546105.1). GTDB lineage: Bacteria > Actinomycetota > Coriobacteriia > Coriobacteriales > Coriobacteriaceae > Collinsella. The sequence goes on along the minus strand of URBP01000057.1, from coordinate 12,894 downwards.
CTCGTCGTCAGTCGCGTCGACAAACGCCAGGGGCGCGATGCGCATGAGCGAACCGTTACCGTTGTCGCGTTCGCCGGAGCCTCCTTTGCCGGTGTGCAAGGCGCGGGCGGTCGTGCCGCCGTAATCGAAAACGCCGTCGATTGTATACTCGCCACGGGCAATCCAGCTTACGAACTTGTCGCGCATGTCTGCGGTGTCGATGTGCCCAAGCTCTCTAATCGAGTCGCAGGTAGCAAGCGTCATGGACGTGTCATCGCTCCAGGTGCCGGCGGGCTGCCCGTGCGTGCCGTAGCCGATCATGTCGGTGCATTCGAACGTGCCACGAGGCCTGAACTCGTAGGGAACGCCCAACGCGTCGCCGACGGCAAGTCCATAGATGCAGTCGCGCAGCGTTGTTTTCGGTCTGTCTGTCATGGGAAACACCTCTCGTACTTTGGATTGAGGATGCGCGGCTACCTGCGGCAATATGTCCATCCCAATTCGGGACGCAGTGAGTCCCGAATTGGAAGAGCTTGTCAGCTAATCTAACAAATGAAAAACCCGCAACGCTATTGCTTTATACGGCAATAGGGACCTCTTTCGGGCGCCCTGCCTTTGGTGCGTCGGCGAGTCGTGCCTCGATGGAAGCTTTGGACACCATGCGCTTGGTGCCGTCCTTCCAAGAATCCAACAGCCCAGCATTTATCAGTTGCGATACCCGTGCTGAGCTAACACCGAGCATGCGCGCGGCATCCGCTGCGGTGACGGCGGGGATGTCGGCGAGTTCGCGGCTGACGGCTACGGCGATAATCTTGCCGCCGTGTCGCGGCTCATGTCCGAAGTCTGGCGCGGGAAGATCGACGCCACCCATAAGGTGATCGTCGACCATACATGCGAGAAAATCAGCGGCGCTTTCGACAGCGTCGTTTAGATCGGAGCCAAACGTTCCTCCTCCGCCCAGCGAGCCACATGGCACGGCATCGACCATACCGTCCGAATCAAAGAACTCAAATTCCCATACGTAAACCATGCAAGACCTCCTCTAAAAAGCGATGCGAAATGTGATGAGGATGAGCTATCGAAGCCCTGCCTGCCTTAGGATTCTTTTGGCAATTTGATCCTCAATCTCTCGGTGGCGTTTCACGAGCACGAGTTTATCTCCTTTGACGAACTTCTCGTGATTAGTGCCTCCTTTCGAGATGAAGCCGGCTTCTTCGAGGATACGGATCAATTCGCGTCTCTGCATCTCAGCCTCTTTCAATAACTATATATTAGCACTTCCTAAGGGTTTTAGGCTTAAATCTTAGCTATTGCTAATCCTTTGTTTTGCGGCGCCATCCTTGGATAACGGCTTATAAACCTTGTCGTATTAGTCTATTTGCTCGTGCGGACACGATTTTGGTGCTCTGCGCACGACTGCGAAAAGGGTTTGCGGTGGCTAAAATATGACCCTAAGACAGTTTTAGCGAACCCCACGGGAGCGACGGGCATGGACAACAACACTTTGCTGTTCCAGGACAAAGGTTCGGGCAGGTTTAAAGACGTCAAGATCAACCCTAACCGTATCGAGGTGCTCAAGAAGGGAACGTTTGGCGGCAAGCACACCGAGATCGTCTACCTTAAGGACATCACGGGGGTCAACAGGGTCAAGGGCCGCGACGTTTTCCTACGTAACAGGCTGTTGACCGCTTGCGTCTTTAGCCTGAGTAGCCGTGCGAAGGCCCAGGAATTTGTGAACGCGCTGAACATGGTGATGTAGCCGAAAGCGGCGTTCGGGCCAAGGTAAAAATCGGGGGCACAGAACGGTGTTCTGCGCCCCCGATTGAGTCGATGTGTCTAAAAGGCTGGCTTGCCTATTCGCTAGCGCCTTCGCTGTCTTCGCGGTCACTGGCAAGCATTGCCACGCCGGCGACCGTTGTCGCCACGGCGGCAGCGGCGAGCCCGGCGGCAATGCCGGAGCCGTCGCCCGTGTCGGCGAGTTTTCCGCCCGAGCTCTTGCCCTGGTCGCTCTTGTTGCCGCCGCCGTTCTTGTCGGCGCCGCCTGCGTTGGAACCCGTGCCGCTGCCGGTGCCGCCTGCACTGCTCGAGGCCGCTACGGTAAAGCTTGCTGCTCCATCGCTGGCGAGCGTGTAGTTCTGTGCCGCGTCGCCCAAAAGGCCTTTCGCGCGCACCCAGTACGTCCCTGCGGCAAATGTTTCGCCCTCGGCCATTGCCGTGCCCGGAGCGCCGTTCGCGTCGTGCACAAACTCGAGCTGGGCCGTGCAGGCATCGGTTTCGAGCTTGCCCTCGAGTGATGCCGCAATCTTGGCGCGCACGTCCTCGCCGGCCTTAAGGCCCTCGAGCCCCTCAAAATGGGGCGTCAGCGCGCGCGGGTCGATATCGATGGGCACGGAACCCTGCAGCCCCGTAAAGGTCTCGTTGCCCAGGGCGTCGACATCCACATATTCGATGGCAAACGCATGGCCCGAAGCCGCCACGTTGAGTACGTTGCTGCTGTCGACAAGGCGGAAATGGCCCTCGCCAACGGTCTTGCCATCCTGGAGCGAGGCATCGCTCAGCGAGTCGCCGTACGTCATGCGCATGCGGGTCGGGAGGCAGCACGAAGCCGACTGCGTGTGCTTCGTATCGTAATTGTAATTGCGCTGGTAGATGCTCCGGGCCAGCGCCGCATCAACAAAGTCGGATGCGATGATGCCAATGTGCTTGAGGTAATCTGACTTTGTATCCTCGATGCCGCTGGGATTGATGTACGGGCTCTTGTACAGATGCTCGTTGACTACTCGCGCTGCGGTAAATGGGTTGCTTCCTTGCTTGTGATTCGTGCAGCTGGTGTAGTTGATAGACCAGCAGCGCTCCAGGACTTGCTCCTTGGCCCCGTTATCGTCCTCGACATCTACCTCGTTGCGGGTGAGCTTGGCCGTTTCCTGCAGGGCCATATCGACCCAGCTGATCTTGTCGGTTCCGGTGCATTCGTAATGGTCCTGGGCATATACCTTGGTGCAATAGGCTTTTTTGTCGCCTGTTTCCCCTGCGGCTTCAAAGCCTTGCGCGTTTTGGACGAGACACATAGAGGAGCTGCTGGGGTGTGCTGCGATTTTGTTGTCCCATTCGGTTAGGTCGAGGCCCCACGTGTGGCCGCTTACGCTGTCGCCGGCGAGTCCAAATCGGCGCAGCAGGACGATCTTTCCGCGCACCTCGTTCAGTGTGGGAACGCGGCTCGACGTATAGAACAGTTTGGGGTTGTCGTCCAAAACCTTGGCGAAAGCCGTCGTAAGGCTCTCGTCAGTAGCCTCGTTGTTGCCTCGGGATACAAGCATGATGAGCGCTTCTGACGGATTTTCGTTCAAAAACTTTTTGAAGTAGCCAACGACATCGGAGAGATGCATGAAGTGCCCGTCTTTTTTGAGCAGGTAGCAACTTCCATGGTCGATGCCGGGGTCGTTGCCTTTTCCGAGTCGGATATCAAAATAGCGAATGCCTTCGAGCAACTGCGTGGGGATGTAGTCCTGCTGGCACTTTGCTTGCGAGGATTGGGGTTCGGTGTCGTTGTCCACGCTGCAAGTTCCCGAATCGTGCGTGCCCGGGATGCTCAGCTCGTCGAGGTACTTGTTGCCTTCGACGTGGCTCATCCAACATGGTCCGTCGACGTAGCTGCTATACGTGGTCCAGTCGATGCTGCTAACTGTGGCATTGGTCTTGTCCATGCTGTAGCCGACAAGCTCGAGCTCCCACGGAATGCTCTTACTCTTATGGCAGATCTTATTGTTGTCCTGGTCTTTGTCGTTCGATTCTATTGCCAGGTACTTAATGTCTTTTTTCTCGGTTTCTTTCTCGACCGTGCGGTCTCGGATGATATAGGTTCCGTTTGATTGACGCTCGAACGCAAAAGAGCGGCTGGCCTTGCCGTCATGCTCGCCGCTCCATACGTGGATGACCTTTCCATCTTTGTCCGAGTCGCCATCGACCGACCAAATGCTATAGCCCGTCTTTTTATGCTCTTCGAAATTGAGCAGGGTGCGGATGGCATACCAATTTGTATCGTCATTCTTGGTCGTTACGTTCTCAAGGATGAGCTTGTTGGACGTGCCGTCATTAAACAGGTGGCAGACGTTGCCGATGACGTTGCCGTCTTCGTTGACGCTCGCGGTGCGAAAATAGCCCGCGGGGCGAAGGCGAATGACGAAATTGTCGAGGCTGACCGACGCTGTGGCAGCGTCGTCTGCAAATGCCGCGCGCACGGGAAGGCCCAATCCCGCGGTTTCGGGCAGGCTTGCAAGCGGCGACAACGCCGCGAGTCCAAGGCCCAGCGTAAACGCTCGGCGACTGATGGCATGATGTTCGGTCATAACTCCTCCATTCGCAGGGTGCGGTTATGCACTCATTTTGGTCACTTTACTGCCCGGATGTTTAAAGGTCCGGCTCAATTGTCTGCGCGGCGCTATAAATCGGCGAGCGGACGTGCTGGGGTGCTTGTTCATGTTGTGTCGTTACCGCGCTGGGGGTGGTTTTGCCGCCCGGCACCCTCGCGTTCGCCGGCTATCGGCATAAGAAAGGGAGGGCCGGCGATCCGATCCTTCCTTGGTGCGAAGCGCTGGGGTATCGTCGCTTGTTTGCACTGTGCCCGTGTTTCCCGCTGCGCTCGCCAGTCGTTTAGCGCTTGATCTCGATATCGTCGAGCTTGACGTCCATGGCTTCGGTCTTGGCTTTGGCGATATCATCGGCAAACTCCAGAGACTTCATCATGGTCTCGACGGCATCCTTGTGCTCCTCGACATTGTCGATGCGCACGTACACGCTGCCGCCGTCAACGTCGGTGAAGTACTCGGTCGTCACGCCGCCCGAGTGCGTAAAGTAGGCGCTGCGCCAGGTCTTGCCGTTGTACTTAACGGGATCGCTCTCGGTCCATCCAGAGCTGGCCTTCCACTTTGCCTCGTAGTCGAACAGCTCATCGGCGTTCTTGTCAGGATCGAAGACGGGGATGAAGCGGTCGCTGGCGTGCTCGCTCTCGGTGAACTTAAACTGGGCCCTGTCGGCAGTGTCGCCTGCGACGTCGGTGATCTCGACGCCCTCGGGGACCTCGACCTTAAACCAAATGAAGTCGGTCCTCATATCCACGGCTGGTTTTTCTGCTCCTCCGCCACCGCCGCTTCCGGTAGCGCCGCCGCTGCCACCGCAGCCCACCAGGGCAACTGCGGCAAAGAGACTCATGCAGAGGGTGAGAATCGCAAAGGCCTTCTTTTTCATGGTCGTGTCCTCCTCGATCTGTAACCGCCCGTGGATTACCTGTCTTTACTGTACGCGTGAGCAGCTCATTCGGGTGGGCCATGTGTCCCATTCTGGGGGCAGGATTTGCGCCGACAAGTGGCAATATGCGAGGGTCCAAAAGGGGGGAGGGCCGATGCTGTCGGCCCTCCCCGGGGTTGGGTGCCCGTTGTTTTAATGGGGCGCGTGTACGCGGGTTCGCGTAGGCGCGTACGGGGTGCCCCGTTACTTGATCTCGATGCTCGAAATCTCGACTTCACGTGCCTCGTCAACTGCTTTCTTCATGTCGTCGGGGAACTCGATGGAGTCGAGAAGCGCCTCGGCTTCTTTCTTGTGCAGGTCGACGTTCCTAATCATGATATAGACGCTTCCCGTGTCGACGGCGGTAAAGAGGTAGGTATAAGTGCCGCCGTTGTCCTTGCACGTTCCGGTGAGCCATGTTCTGCCGTTGTACTCGACGGGGTCGCCATCCTCCCACTGGAACGTTCCGGTGTGCCTTTCGGCCTGCTCTGCAAAGGACTCTTCGGCCGTCATCTTCTCTTGCCAAACGGGGATGAAACGGTCGACTGTGGTGTTCTCGTTCTCGGGGAAGGTGAGCTGGACCCTGTCGGCGTTCTTGCCGGCGGAGTCGCTTACGCCGACGCCCTCGGGCATCTCGACCTTAAACCAGATAAAGTCGGTCTTCTTGGCGACGGGGGCCTTTTCCTTGCTCTCGCTCTTGGGGGTGCCGCCGCCGCCCGATGCGCTTCCTCCGCATCCGACAAGGGCAAATGCGGCAAAGAGGGCGATGCAAAGGGAAAGGATCGATAGGGTCTTTTTCTTCATGGTGGCGTCCTCCTTGTCTGCCAGGGACATCGTGTGCCGCGGATCGCTGGGCCGACGGTTACGCATGCACATGATGTCTTTGTTTGCTGTGTGGTTACTCCTCCATTCGTCGTCCGGTGCCGTGATGAGCGTTGCCCCAACAAAGGGCTCCTTACCTATATGTATGCCCCAGTTGCCGCTGCCCGGAAGTCTCGAAAGGTGGGCCATGTGTCCCATGTTTGCGGTGCCGACGCCTATCGTTCGTCATAGTAATCCGCGATGGCTAGGTGCGCTGACGCTCGAGTACTTATGGGCTAGACTTAGCACCATTATGTGATCGATGCAGTCGGTCGGCGGTTGCCACCCGACCGATGTATATGACTTGAAGGTGCATGTGTATGAGCCAAGAGATGATGGACAAGACCTGCCGCGGGTTTGCCGAGGCGCTGGCTGCGCGCGAGCCGGTTCCCGGCGGTGGCAGCGCGAGCGCCTTTGTGGGCGCGCTGGGCGCCTCGCTGTGCGGAATGGTTGCCCGCTACGGTGCGACCAATCCCGCGCTTGCTGATCGTGCGGATGACCTGACGCGTGCGTTTGCCCAGGCGGACGAGTTATCGCAGGAACTTGTTGGTTTGGTTGCCGAGGATGTTCGTGCGTACGGCCAGGTGTCTGCGGCATACGGTATTCCGCGCGATGATCCGGCTCGACCCGCGGCGATTCAAGATGCGTTGCACGTGGCGGCCATGCCTCCGTATCGAATCATGGATGCCTGCGGGCGCGCGCTGGCGCTGCTCGAGGACATGGCCGATAAGGGCTCGCGCCAGCTGCTGTCCGATGTGGCATGCGGCGCTGTGTTCTGCCGCGCCGCCATGCAGGGCGCGAGCCTGACGCTCTTCGCCAACACCACATCCATGAAAGACCGGGCGCGCGCCGAGGAGCTCGAGACGGCGTGTGATGAGTTGCTCGACATGTGGTTGCCGCGCGCCGATGCGCTGGCGCGCCGCGCCGCCGACGCCGCAAGGAAGAGGGGATAGCCATGGCTGAACTGCTGAAGGGTGCCCCCGTTGCTCGCGCTTTGACTGAGGAACTTGCTGCTCGCTGCGTGGCTTTGCGCGAGCGCGGCGTTGTGCCGACGCTGGCTATCGTGCGCGTGGGTGAACGCGAGGACGACCTATCCTACGAGCGCGGTGCGCTCAAGCGCTGCGAAAAGGTTGGCATTGAGGCTCGCCGCGTTTTGCTTCCCGCCGATGTTTCGCAGGACGAGCTGTTGGCGGCCATCGAGGACATCAATACCGATTCGTCTGTTCATGGCTGCCTGATGTTCCGCCCGCTGCCCGCCGGCCTTGACGAGGACGCGGTTGCCGCGGCACTCGATCCTGCCAAGGACGTTGACTCCATGACGCCGGCTTCGCTGCTCACCACGCTTTCGGGGCGCGGCGAGGGTTTTGCCCCCTGCACAGCCGAAGCCGTGCTTGCTTTGCTGGATCATTACGGCGTTGAGCTGGATGGGGCCAAGGTCGCGGTCGTTGGTCGGTCGCTGGTGATTGGCCGTCCCGTTGCCGCCATGCTTACGGCTCGCAATGCCACAGTGACGACGTGCCATACGCATACGCACGACCTTGCTGCCGAGTGCCGTGCTGCCGACATTGTGGTTGCCGCCGTTGGACGCGCGCGTACGATTGACGTGGATGCGGTTCGAGAGGGCCAGACGATCATTGATGTTGGCATTAATTGGGACGAGGCCGCTGGCAAGTTGGTGGGTGACGTCGATTCTGATGCTGCGGAGCCGGTCGTTAACGCCATCACGCCCGTGCCGGGCGGCGTGGGCGCTGTGACGACGGCGATCCTCGCCAAACACGTGATCGAGGCGGCCGAGCGCGCATCGAAATAGGCGTTTTGGGCTGTTTGAGGGGTTAGCTCTATACCCCGTGGACAAAAAATGCCAAATATGAGTACTGTTGCCAAGATAGTCACATATTCTTTAGGTCAAATAGGCTCTCTAACGATATTTATTATCGATAGAGAGCCTATTTTATTGGACCTATGAGGAATTACATCATCTAATTTTTGAACAAATGTAGACTTTCGACACCCATGCGTAGCAAAATTGCTGTTACTAAATTGGTGACAGTACTCATATTTGGCATTTTTTGACCACAGAGGTCTCGAGGGGGCTCGAGGGGTCGCGGTTTCGCCCTTTTTGCGCCGAAGCGATACACTGTTACCGTTTGATTTCTTCGCTCAAGGAGGATGCGCATGCCGTGCACAACGATTTTGGTTGGTAAGAACGCGAGCTACGACGGGTCGACCCTGGTCGCGCGTAACGAGGACTCGTCCAACGGGGTGTTTGAGCCCAAGCGTATGCGCGTGGTGCATCCCGACGAACAGCCGCGCGTCTACACGAGCGTCCTGAGTCACCTAACCGTTGAGCTGTCCGACAATCCCATGCGCTACACGAGCGTCCCCGATGTTGTCCCGGGCCACGGCATCTGGGCCGAGGCCGGTTTCAACGAGCTCAATGTCGGCATGTCCGCAACCGAGACGCTCACCACCAACGAGCGCGTCCGCGGCGCCGACCCGCTTGTGGACTACCTGCCCGCCAAGGGCAACGAAGGCGAGGATGGATACGTTCCGGCGCAGCCCGGTGGCTTGGGCGAGGAGGACATGGTGACCCTGGTCCTGCCGTATGCCAAGTCCGCTCGCGACGGCGTTCGTATCCTGGGTGATCTGCTCGAGCGCTACGGCACCTACGAGAACAACGGCATCGCCTTTAGCGACGTGGACGAGATCTGGTGGCTCGAGACCATCGGCGGCCACCACTGGATCGCCAAGCGCGTGCCCGATGACGCCTATGTGACCATGCCCAACCAGCTGGGTATCGACAGCTTTGACCTGGACGACGCCGAGGGCGCCCAGACCGACCACATGTGCTCCGCCGACCTGCGCTCCTGGATGGCCGAGTGGCATCTGGACCTGACGCTGGGTGTCGAGGGCGACGGCCCGGCGACGGTATTCAACCCGCGCGAGGCCTTTGGCTCGCACAGCGACAGCGATCATGTCTACAACACGCCGCGCGCCTGGTACATGCAGCGCTGCCTCAACCCCAGCGATGTGTGGGACGGCCCCGACGCCGACTACACGCCCGAGAGCGACGATATCCCCTGGAGCCGCGTGCCCGAGCGCAAGGTGACCATCGAGGACATCAAGTACGTGCTTTCGAGCCACTACCAGGGCACGGAGTACGACTGCTACGGCAGCAAGGGCACGCCCGCTACGCGTGGCGCCTATCGCCCCATCGGCATCAACCGCAACAGCCAGCTCGCCGTGTTGCAGCTGCGCCCCTATGCGCAGCCGGCCTACCGCGCCGTGCAGTGGATGGCCTTTGGCTCCAACTCGTTTAACGCGCTGGTTCCGCTGTACGCTAACGTCGAGACCATGCCCGAGTACTATGCCGACACGCAGGCTCGCGTGACGTCCGAAAACTTCTACTGGGCCAACCGCCTGATTGGCGCGCTGGCTGACGTCCGCTTCCATGAGTGCGGTCGCGCTGTGGAGGATTATCAGGAGAAGGTCGGTGGCATGGGCCACAAGCAGATCCATGACGTCGACGCTGCCGTAGCCGTTCTGCCCGAGGCCGAAGTGCCTGCCGAACTTGCACGCGCCAACGAGGCCTTTGCCGAGCGTGTTCGCGTGGAAACCGATGCTCTACTGGGCAAGGTGCTCTACACCACGAGCTGCGCTATGAAGAACTCTTTCGCGATGAACGACAACGTGAGGTAGGGATTTCCCGTCGATCGAATAGCGCTAAAACGCTTTGTCGCTTTCACTCGATCTTGGGTACAAGAACGCCAATGCAGTTGTTTATGATTGGAGACAACCATGGTTATGAAACTCGATCAGCTTGTTAACGGCGCCATCAACGTTGGCTTTGGCGCTGCCGCCGTTGCCGTCGAAGGCGGCAAAAAGGTCCTCGACGACCTTAATACCAAGGGCGAACAGGTCCGCAAGGACACCGCCACCCCCGATATCGCCCGCAGTGTGTCCGACATGTTTGAGCAGGCCGGTGGCACCATCTCCGACCTGACCGAGCGTCTGGGCACGCAGGGCGAGACCGCGGCCCAGCGCGTGCTTGACGAGCTCATCCTTGCCCGCGTCCGCGTCATGACCGCCCCCGAGCGTACGGCCTTCCTGGCCCATGTGCGCGACATCGTCGATTCGGTCGAGGACAACGTGACCTCGGTGCCCGTCGAGTCCGTTGAGCCCGACGATGCGAAGGACACCGAAGAGGCCGAGTAGCAGCGCAGATGGCAGATTCCACCACCGATTACAACAATCTAGATCCCTTGGGTGACGAGGCGGCGGTTGTCGATGAGGTCGACGCCGCCGTCTCGGGCGCTCGCAAGAAGCCGCGCGCTGTCGATATGGTCCCCGAGGAGCCCGACGCGATGGCGCCGGACGAGGAATATCAGCTCACGCCGGCGGGTCGCCGCGAGCGCATCGGGCAGATTGTTCGCCTGGTCAAAAAGTACCGCGTGTGGGATAACCTCACGCCGGTTCGTTTGCGCCGCCTGCTCGAGGAACTCGGCCCCATGTTCGTCAAGATGGGGCAGATTCTGGCCAACCGGTCCGAGATTTTGCCGCAACGCTTTTGCGACGAGCTACGTCGTCTGCGCTCCGACGTGGAGCCGGTGCCGTACGAGGTCGTACTCAGTTGTCTGGAAGAAGAATACGGCCTGCGCCTGGGGGAGATGTTCGATGCGATCGACCCCAATCCGCTTGGTAGCGCATCGCTCGCGCAGGTGCACCGCGCTCGTCTGGTGACGGGCGAGGACGTGGCCGTCAAGGTGCAGCGCCCCGGTGCGCAGCAGGTTATGGCACAGGACATCGATATCATCCGCTCGGTGGTGCGTATCGTTTCCAAGTTCGTCAACACCGATCAATTCGTTGACCTGCACGGCGTAGTCGAGGAGTTGTGGACCTCGTTTCGCGAGGAGACCAACTTTTTGGCCGAGGCCAAAAACCTCAACGACTTCTACGAGTTCCATAAGAGCGTTCATGGCGTGACGTGTCCTAAATCCTATCTGGACCTGTGCACCGAGCACGTGGTGGTTATGGACTACGTCGACGGCATTTCGATCGCCGATCCTGAACGCTTGGTGGCCGAGGGCTATGACTTGGAAAAGATCGGTGCCGCAATCGTCGAGGATTACTCGACGCAGGTGCTCGATGACGGCTTTTTCCATGCCGACCCGCATGCGGGAAACATTATTCTCAAGGACGGCATCGTTTACTTTATCGACTTGGGCATGGTCGGACGCATGTCGAGTCACGATCGCGGTATCGTCAAGGACATGATTTTCGCCGTGGCCGAGGGTGACGTGCCCAAGCTCAAGGATTCGCTCATGCGCTTTGCCGTGACGCGCGGCGACTCGGCCGAGCTCGACCATTCGGCCTTTTTGTCCGACTTGGACTTTATCGTCGCCGACTTTGCGGGTCTTGATCTTAAGGACCTGGATATCGGCGAGTTTTTGACCTCGCTGCTCAATCTGGCACGCAAAAATGACGTTGAGCTGCCGAGTGTGGTGACGATGTTCGCCCGTGGCATGGTGACGCTCGAGGGCCTGCTGACCGAGTACATGCCCAACGTCAACATGATCCAGATCATCCAGACGCACATCAAAAACGAGAAGAGCACCTATGTGCGCGTCCGCGAAATGGGGCGCGATCTTGCCGCGAGCAGCTATCGCGCAGCAAAAGGCTCGCTCGAGGCGGCCGAGTATCTGGGCTTGGCGTCGCGCATGCTCACGCGCGGCCAGCTTAAGGTGAACACGCAGATCATGAGCAGCGATAAGGCGCTGCGACAGCTGGGTGGAATTATCGACCGCATGTCGATGGCAATTGTGATCGCCGGTCTGTTTATCGGTTCGTCGGTGGTGTACTACGCGCGCATCGAGCCGGTTGTCCTCGGCATTCCGGTCATCGGCTTCTTTGGCTACGTGAGCGCGCTGGTGCTGGCGCTTATGCTGGGTCGCAATATCTGGCTCAACAGCCACGGCGGCAAGCACTAGAGGCTGCGGCCGTCACCGCATTCTCCTATCGCAAACAATAGCTTTTACCTTGGGCTTCGCCTGCGTGCGAGGCCCTTTTGCGTGATACCATACTGACGGTAATAATCGATGGCCTAGATGGTGGTGCGGAGACGCACGAATGCGCGGTTTTCCTGCGCGTTTGGGAGAATCGGGGTGCAAGTCCCCGGCTGTACCAGTAACCGTAATTCCTCTTGGCTCGGGATGTTCGCGTCGCAGATCGGACGGCGCGCCTGAGCCGTTAAGGTTAAGTCGGATCGCCTCCCATCTTGCATGCGGCTGCGGCGTATGCTGCCGGTGTGCATAGGGCTCTGGAGGGAAGAGAGATCCCAATGGGGGAACTCGAGCGCAACATGCGCGATGACGTGGGGCAGCCTCAAGGCAACGCTCCAAGTACAGACAATGGGGGACAAATGGATATGTTTGAGGACGAGCGCGAGCGCGCCTCGTTGCATCGCCGTGGCGCGATTGCACGCGGTGTAGCCAAGCGCGGCCTGGTGGCATTCCTGACCTTCGCGATGGCCTTTGGCACCACGCCGGCTCAGTTGTGGGCCGAGGGCGCCGAGGGCATTGCCGAGGCTGTGGCTCAGGCTGCGACGTCGGGCGAGGACGCAGCGCTTGCGGGCGGTGCCGCTGAGCAGAGCGGCGCCGAGGTTTCGGATTCCGAGGACGCGCCTGCAGCTAGTGCAGCCATAACAGAGGCAGCAACTGGCGACGAAGGCTCGGCGACGGGGGAGAGCCCTGCTACGAGCGAGCAGTCTTCGAC
>URBP01000056.1 GCA_900546105.1 uncultured Collinsella sp. | reverse complement strand
ATGAGTACCCGCCGCATGAGAGTGGATAATCTCCCGTTTTTGGTTTGTGTTTCGGGCCAAAGTGGGAGATTATCCACTCTCGTGAGGTAAGCGTCCGAAAATCCACGCTCGTTTGCTGCCCCCTTTGCGCCAGTTTCTGTCGAGTCGGTGCTTCTTGCGGGTTGCCCGTATAATGGTTTGCGTATGAGCCGCAACCAAGGAGTTCCAGTTTATGGACCAGAGCCTTTTTAAATTCGACCTGATCGCCGAGGATCCGACCACACATGCGCGTGCCGGCGTGCTGCACACCCCGCACGGCGACATCGAGACACCGATCTTCATGCCCGTGGGCACCAAGGCAAACGTCAAGGGTATTCCTACCGAGACCGTCAAACAGCTCGGCGCCCAGATCGTGCTTGCCAACACCTATCACCTGTCCATGCGTCCCGGCGAGGACACCATCGCCGAGCTGGGCGGACTGCACAAGTTTATGAACTGGCGCGGCCCCATCCTCACCGACTCGGGTGGTTTCCAGGTGTTCAGCCACAACGACGCGGTCAAGCTCACCGACGAGGGCGTGCGCTTTATCGTCAACGACTACGACGGCCGCCACGTGTTCTGGACACCCGAGGACAACATGGAAATCGCCATGAAACTCGGCTCCGACATCTGCATGCAGCTCGACCAGTGCCCGGGCTATCCCGCCACGCGCGCCTACGTTGAGCGCGCCGTTGAGCTGTCGAGCATGTGGGCCGAGCGCTGCTATAAGGCGCATACCCGCGATGACCAGGCGCTCTTTGGCATCGTTCAGGGCGGCATGCACCTGGATCTGCGCCTGCGTTCGCTGCGCCATCTGGAGGAGTGCGGCGACTTCCCGGGCTATGGTATCGGTGGCTATTCGGTGGGCGAGGATCACGAGACCATGTTCGAGACCCTGGCGCCGCTCGTGAGCGAGTACATGCCCAAGCATAAGCCGCGCTACCTGATGGGTGTCGGCAACCCGACCACGCTCGTGCGCGGCGTTGGCGTGGGCATCGACATGTTCGACTGCGTCCTGCCGACGCGCACCGGCCGCATGGGTACGGCGTTCTCCAGTGAAGGTCGCCTTAACTTCCGCAACGCGCGCTTTGCGCACGACGACGGCCCCATCGACCCCACCTGCACCTGCCCGGTGTGCACGGGCGGTTACAGCCGTGCGCTCATCCGTCACATGGTCACGCAGAAGGAGATGCTCGGCGGCATTCTGCTTTCGATGCACAACATCTACTACCTGCTCAACCTTATGCAGCGGGCCCGCCAGGCCATTATCGAGGGCCGCTACGGCGCGTTCGTGAGCGACTGGATGAACAGCCCTGCGGCGGTGGATTACTAAGAGCAGCACGGGCGCTTGCAGAGCGCGGGCAACGGCAAGGGGCGAGCGCCGGCCGGTCATCACGTTTGCTAACACCGCTTGCGCGACCGATGACCGATAGCTTGCAAGCACTTGATGCATCGTGGGTACCATACCGAATAGTTGATGTTCGGGCGGGTGTTTGGCGCACAGCGTCGACCCCGCCCGTTTTTCTTTTTCTCGATAGGAGTACCCATGATTAAGAATGAGAACGTCGAGGGCGAGCCTGTCTACGACGAGACGTACCGCCGCGGCCCCGTGGTCATGCGCGGCCCCATGATTCCTAAGGACAACACCTACGCCAACCTGCTGGCGCCCGAGGACTCGACCGACTGGCTGCATGCCGACCCGTGGCGCGTGCTGCGCATTCAGGCAGAGTTTGTCGATGGTTTTGGCGCGCTTGCCGAGCTTGGACCTGCGGTGACCATCTTCGGTAGCGCCCGCACGCCCAAGACCGATCCGCTCTACAAGGCGGCGCGTACCGTCGGGCGCAAGATCGCGCAACGTGGCGTGGCGGTCATCACCGGTGGCGGCCCCGGCATCATGGAAGCGGCCAACAGGGGAGCGGCGAGTGTCAACGGCAAGTCAGTTGGCCTAGGCATTGAATTGCCGCACGAGCAGGGGCTCAATAAATACGTGAACCTCGGCATGGACTTCCGCTACTTCTTTGTGCGCAAAACCATGTTCGTTAAGTACAGCTCGGGCGCCATCGTATTTCCCGGCGGCTTTGGCACGCTCGACGAGATGTTCGAGGTTCTCACGCTGGTGCAGACGCACAAGGTCAAGCGCATGCCGCTCGTGCTGGTGGGCACCGAGTACTGGCAGGGCCTATTCGACTGGCTCAACGGCCCGGTGATGAGCACCGGTATGATTAGCCCGCTCGATCCGGATCTGGTACACATTACCGACGACCTCAACGAGGCCGTTGACATTGCGCTCAGCGGGCTGATGTAGATCAATCGTGCCCACGCGACATGAATACGCATGGCAATCTGATGTTATCTAACATCAGATTGCCATTTATATTGGGTATACTGGTGTAAAAGACGAGGGCGAGGAGGTCGCAAATGTCTACAGCAACAGTTAAGCCTACGACGGTTCGAATCGAAGAGGGGCTCAAGGAGCAGGCGACTGAGTTCTTGGATTCGGTCGGCCTCAGCCTCAATTCCTATCTCAATCTTGCCGTTCGGCAGCTGGTAAATCAGCGAAAGATTCCTTTTGAGATTGTAGGAAGGGCGGAGGTGCCCAACGAGGTGACGAGGCGCGCCATGGTGATCGCCGAGGCTCATGAGCTGGGGATTTTGCCGGACGATAGCCTGTCATTCAATAACGCTGATGAGCTTATGTCATTCCTCGATGAGGAATAGCGATGTTCGAGATTAAAGTCGAGGCTCAATTTAAGGTGGACTACAAACGAACGATGCGCATGCATCCGCAGCTAAAAAGTGAGTTTAAAGCGGCGGTTGCAGAGCTTGTGGCTCATTGGTCACTTCCGGCGGAGTATGGCGCCCACGAGCTCTCAAACCCGGGCGGAAACTACAACGGCCACATCGATTTCCACCTATCCGATGGCTTGGTCGATGTGGTCGTTCTTTATCTTCCCCATAAGACTAACCCAGTGATTAGGCTGGTGAGAATGGGCACTCATCAGGAACTGTTTCAGGGTCCGCTGGGCTGATCGCCGATTTCTAAGTTGCGGTGGAATAGGGATTGATTGGCGGCTAATAAGCCAGAGGCCAAAACAGTCCCTATTCCACCGCAAGAGGTAAAGGTGCCCCTAGTGGATGGGCTGGTAGCGGGGGCAGTAGCTGATGGCGATGGCATCGACGCCTACGTGGGTGGCGATGGTGCAGCCGATGGGGCCAGTGCCGACGTCTACGTAGTCCTGGCCCGCGAGCGCCTCGTTGACAAGTTCCTGCTCCTCGGCGGCGCCGGTCGTGAGCACGCGCACGCTTGAGCTCGGGTGCTCGTCCAAAAACGCGAGGCAATCTGCCATGGTGTTGGCGACGATGCGCTTGGCGCCGCGGCCCTTTTTGATTGCCTTGATCTCGCCCGACTGCCACTCCGGCGAAACGGCCAGGCGAATGTTGAGCATCTGCGTCAGCTGGCCGGCGAGCTTGGGGGCGCGGCCGTTTTTGACCAGGTTCTCGAGCGTTCGGGGAATCAGCAGCAGATGGGCGTCGGGCAACGTCGCGCGGATCTGCGCCTCGGTCTCGTCCAAGCTGCGGCCGTCCTTGCGCATGGCAAGCGCGTACTCCACCAGCAGACCCTCGGCGCCCGAGCCGGTGCGCGAATCGATGCAGCGCACGTCGAGCTCGTGGGTCTCGGCGACCAGGCATGCGTTGGAATAGCAGGCGGACCACTCGCTGCACAGCGAGATAAAGATGGCGCTGTCGTGGCCATCGGCGCGCACGCGGTCAAACAGCGCCTTGAACTCGCCGGCGCTCGGCTGCGAGGTGTGCGGCAGCTGCTCAGAGCCGGCCATGCGCGCGACGTATTCCTCGGCAGTAATCTGCACCTGGTCGAGCAGGTCCTCGCCCTCGATAATCACATGCAGCGGAATCACGTAAATACCGAGCTCTTGGGCGCGGGCGGGGGAGATGTCCGACGTGGAGTCGGTTATGATGGCAAAAGACATAATTGCACCTTTCGATGGGGCGCCACGGCGCCGCCGATTGAGAGCAAAGTGCGACAAGTATAGTGGAGTTGCTCTACATTGCTAGGTTCAATTGTTGAATAGTCAACAGTTTGAAGTGTCGGTGTGGAAATCGTCAACTGGGGAAGAGGAATGCCGATGGAGGCGTTGGAGATATGCAGGCGGCCGGTCGTGCTGTTCGATTTTGACGGCACGGTGGCAGATACGGGCCGGGCGGTGATGACCTCGACACGCAAAACGTTGGCCGCGCGCGGGTTTTCGGAGGCGCAGATGGGTGATCTGCGCCGCATGATCGGGCCGCCCCTGTGGAAGAGCTTCCACGACTTTTACGACTTTACGCGCGAGGAGTCGCTCGTGGTGGCCGACGAGTACCGTGCCTATTTTGACGAGCTGGGTCCGGAGGAGTATCCCGTGTTCGACGGAATCCCCGAGCTGCTCGATGGCTTGGCGGCGCAGGGTCATCGCATGGCCGTCGCGACGTCGCGTATGGAGGCAAAGTGCATTGACATGGTGCATGAGCTGGGTCTTTCTCAGTTCGAAGCCGTGGTTGGCATGAATCCTCCGCAGGGGCGCGAGACCAAGGCCGATTCGGTCCGCGATGCCCTGGCGGCGCTCGGTGCAACGGCCGACGATGCCGTGATGATCGGCGATCGCTTTAACGACGTCGAGGGCGCGCACGCGATGGGCGTGCCGTGCATCGGCATCTATTCGGGCGCGGCGGCGCCGGGTGAGCATGAAGCGACGGGTGCCGATGCGGTGGTGCACTCGGTGGCTGAGCTTGCTAAACTTTTCTCTATCTAGGAACTAAATGTGAGGGGCGGGTACGCTTGCCGCTCATTGGTAAGGAGGTCGTCCATGAATCAGGTGGAGCAGAGCGTCGCCGAGTATGTCGACGAGGTCTGGGAGGATGTCGTCGCCGATATCGAGCAGCTGGTGAGTTATCCGTCCGTGGCAGTTTCTGCCGATGCGGAGCCCGGCGCGCCGTTTGGCCGCCCGGTCCGTGATGCGCTCGATTGCGCGCTCGGCATTGCGCAGAAGCTCGGCTATCAGACGAGCGACGACGAGGGCTATGTGGGAATCGCCGATATTCCGGGCCGCGGCGACAAGCAGCTCGCGACTATCTGCCACGTGGACGTGGTTCCCGCCGGCCCTGGCTGGAACACCGACCCGTTCGCCATGGAGCGCCGCGAGGGCTGGCTGCTCGGTCGCGGCGTGATTGACGACAAGGGCCCGGCAGTGCTGTCGCTCTACGCCGGCGCTTACCTTCTCAAGCACGGCATTGTTCCGCGCTACACCTTCCGCGCACTGCTGGGCTGCGATGAGGAAGTGGGCATGTCCGACGTTCACCATTATCTGGAGAACCACGCGAACCCCGACTTTCTGTTTACGCCCGATGCCGAGTTCCCGGTCTGTAATGCCGAGAAGGGCCAGTTTGGGGCGACATTTGTGAGCTCCAAGATCGACGGCGGGCGCATTGTGTCCTTGAGCGGTGCCGAGGCGAGCAACGCTATTCCGTCGCAGTCTATCTGCGAGCTTGCGATTGCCGCCGATGAGCTGCCGGCGCCCGTTGAGAACGCCGACCGCCTGGAGATCACGGCGCTCGATAACGGGCATGCGCAGATTTTCGCCCACGGCATTGGCGGTCATGCCTCGATGCCAGAGGGAACGATCAACGCCGTCGGGCTGATCGTGGCGTATCTGCGCGAGGCCGAGGACGCGTTTGGCGCCCGTGACGAGCGCTTGCTGACGCCTGCCGAGCACGAGTTTGTCAAGTTTCTGGCCTTTGTACATGCGGACACCTATGGCCGCGGCCTGGGTATCGACGCGACGAGTCCGGCGTTTGGCCCGCTCACGTGCAACCCCGGTGTCATCCGCGTGTTGGATGGCCACATTGAGCAGGTCATTGACGTGCGTTTCCCCGACAGCACGAGTGCCGATACCATCCGCGAGCAGCTCGAGCCGCTCGTGGGCCGCTTTGGCGTGACGTGCCGTGTGGGTCGTGCCAAGGTGCCGTTCTCGGTCTCTGCCGACGATCCGGCCGTGAAGGCGCTTATCGATACCTATAACGAGTTTACGGGCAAGCATGCTGAGCCCTTTGCCATGGGCGGCGGCACGTACGCGCGCAACTTTGCCCGCGCCGTGTCGTTTGGCCCCGAGGAGACCGGCCTGGAGCTGCCCGCGTGGGGCGGCCAGATGCACGGCCCCAACGAGTGCGCCAACGAGGAACAGCTCAAGCAGGCGCTCAAGATTTATATCGTGGCGATCCTGCGCTTGAATGAGCTTGAGCTTTAAGGCTGCGGCGTTTTAACAACTTAGCACCCCTTTCGTCCGGGCTTTTTAAGTTGCGGTGGAATAGTTCCTAAAAGAGGCTGCCTGATGGCCAAACAGGAACTATTTCACCGCAACTTCGTTTTCATTGGTGTAAAAGGTGTGCCATGTTCGACGCTGGATTGTTATCCGTTTGTAAAGGCTGGGCAGAGCTTGCGGTAAGGGTCTATCAGATGCCCGTAAGAAACCGCAGTTGGCGCGGGCGCTGCCCGATCGGGGCCGTATCTTTCCAAACAGCAAAGCGGGCAGGGTGCCCGCGAGTCGCATGTATGAAAGGAAGATCATGCTCGATCAGGCTTATTCTCGTCGTCAGTTCCTCGGCCTCGCTGGTGGTCTTGCCAGCATCGTCGGTCTCGGTCTCGTTGGTTGCGGTGGCTCCAACGCCGCCAACACCGCTGCTGAGGGCAGTGCCGCTGCTGCCGAGTCCGTCTCGGGCGAGGTGACCTACGACGGCGCTTCCTCGTTCCAGGCTCTCGTCGAGGCTGCTGCCGAGAAGTTCATGGATGCCAACCCGGACGTCTCCGTCTCCGGTTCGGGTAACGGTTCGGGCAAGGGCCTGACCGCTGTCGCCGCCGGCACCGTCACCATCGGTAACTCCGACGTCTTCGCCGAGACCAAGCTCGAGGCCGATCAGGTCAAAAACCTCGTCGACCACGAGGTCGCCGTCGTGGGCATGGGCCCCGTCGTCTCCAAGAACGTCAAGGTCGACGACCTGTCCCTCGAGCAGCTCAAGGGTATCTTCTCCGGCCAGATCACCAACTGGAAGGAGGTCGGCGGCGACGACGCCAAGATCGTCGTTCTCAATCGCAAGGCCGGCTCCGGCACCCGCGCCACCTTCGAGGCCGCCGTCTTTGGCGACGAGGCCGTCGACTTTAAGGGCGACGCCGAGCTCGACAAGTCCGGCGATGTCCAGACTCAGATGGGCAGCACCGACAACGCCATCTCCTACCTCGACTTCTCGCACTTCGATGACTCCAAGTTCAACGCCATCATGGTCGAGGGCGTCGAGCCCAAGAGCACAAACGTCACCGACGACTCCTTCAAGATCTGGGCGACCGAGCACATGTACTGTGCTAAGGACGCCGACGAGGCCACCAAGGCCTTCCTGGAGTTCATGCTTTCCGACGACGTCCAGGGCAAGCTCGTCGAGGAGCAGGGCTTTATTCCCGTTTCTGCCATGAAGGTCGTCAAGGACGCCAGTGGCAAGGTCTCCGCTAAATAAGTAATCGCCCCCGGAAAGGTTTGCAATGGCAAAACAGCTGCCAAAGCGCGAGCTTGAGAACGTGGGCCTGGGCGTCACGGGTGCGTGCGTAGCGCTCGTGACGCTTGTCGTTGCCGCGCTCATCTTTATGGTCGCCCAAAAGGGCCTCTCGGCTTTTCTCAAGGACGGCGTTTCGGTCGTCGAGTTCTTCACCGGCACCAAGTGGGACCTGGCCAACACAGCCGAAAACGGCCTGCCCTACACCGGCGCCCTGCCCCTGATCGTCACCTCGTTTGCGGTCATGGTGCTCTCCACGCTCATCGCGCTGCCCATCGCCATCGGCTCTGCCATCTTTGCGGTCGAGATTCAGCCTAAGTTTGGCTCCAAGGTTTTTCAGCCGCTCATTGAGCTTTTGACCGGTATTCCCTCGGTCGTCTTTGGCCTGATCGGTTTTCACGTGGTCGTCGGCCTTATGAAGAGCGTTTTCCACGTGAGCACAGGCCTGGGCATCTTGCCCGGCGCCATCGTGCTGGCCGTCATGATTCTGCCGACGATGACCACGCTTTCGGTCGATGGCCTGCGCGCCGTGCCCGATAGCTACCGCCAGGGTTCGCTCGCGCTGGGCTACACCCGCTGGCAGACCATCTGGCACGTGGTGCTCAAGTCCGCCATGCCGTCGCTCATGACCGCAGTCATCCTTGGCATGACCCGCGCCTTTGGCGAGACGCTCGCCGTGCGCATGGTCATTGGCGGCATCGAGGCCATGCCGACGTCGCTGCTGTCGCCGGCGTCTACCATCACCACCACGCTCACCACGTCCATGGCGGTCTATGCCGAGGGCTCGGCCCAGGACGACGTCCTGTGGGCGCTCGGCCTGCTGCTGATGGGCATGAGCCTCATCTTTATCCTGATCATCCATCTCATTGGCCGCAAGGGGGCGAAGGCTCGTGGCTAGCACGCGCATCCATATCGACGAGGCGAGACTCGGGCGTGTCCAAAGGCAAGACCGTATCGCCACGGGCGTGCTGACGGCGATTGTCGCCATCGTCATGCTTATCGTCGTCTCCATGGTGGCCTACATCCTGTTCGAGGGCATCTCGACGCTGTTCCAGCCGGGCTTTCTCACGCAGCCCGCACGCGCCAACGGAACGCAGGGCGGCGTGCTCTACCAGCTGTTCGACTCGTTCTATCTGCTGCTGATTACCCTGATCATCTCGGTGCCCATCAGCCTGGGCGGCGCGGTCTTCCTAGTTGAATACGCGCCCGACGGTCCCATTCGCGACATCGCCTCGACCGCCATCGAGACGTTGTCTTCGCTGCCCTCCATCGTCGTCGGCATGTTCGGCTTTCTGGTGTTCTCGGTGCAGCTGGGCTGGAAGTACTCCATCATCTCCGGCGCCGTCGCGCTCACCATGTTCAACATCCCCATCCTGGTGCGCGTGATTCAGCAGGCGCTCGAGGACGTGCCGCAGGCCCAGCGCGATGCGTGCCTGGCCATGGGCCTCACTCGCTGGGAGGCCATACTGCACATCCTGATTCCCGAGGCCATGCCCGCCATCGTGACCGGCATCGTGCTTTCGGCCGGCCGCGTGTTTGGCGAGGCCGCGGCGCTGCTCTTTACCTCGGGCATGAGCTCGCCGGTCCGCCTCAACTTCTTGAGCTTTAACCTGTCGAGCCCCACCTGCGCCTGGAACGTGTTCCGTCCCGGCGAGTCGCTGGCCGTGCACATCTACAAGATCTATGGCGAGGGCAGCCCCGAGGCCCAGCAGATCGTCTGGGGCACCGCGGCACTGCTGATGATTTGCGTGCTGCTGTTTAACGTAGTCGCCCGTATCGTGGGCAAGCAACTGGCAAGGAAGATGACGGCCGAATGAGCGATATGAATGCAACGCCCGCAACCGAGGCGGCCACGTCCGACACCCAGGACTTTCTGTCGAGCGTGGGGGAGAGCGAGAGGCGCGTGCGCGTGAGCGGCAAGGCCGTGAGCGACGAGGTCGTGCTCTCCGCCAAGGACGTCAACGTGTACTATGGCGACCACCATGCGCTGCACAATACGTCGCTCGACTTCCACAAGGGTGAGATCACGGCGCTCATCGGGCCTTCGGGCTGCGGCAAGTCGACCTTCTTGCGTAGCCTCAACCTGATGAATCGCGAGATTCGCCGCTGTCGCGTGGAGGGCGAGATCAACTACCGCGGGCGCAACGTGAACACCAAGACCGAGAACACGTACGAGCTGCGTCGCTCCATCGGCATGGTGTTCCAGCAGCCCAACCCCTTCCGCAAGTCCATTCGCGACAACATCACCTTTGCGCCCAAGCGCCACGGCATCACCGACCGTGACGAGCTCGACCGCATGGTCGAGGAAAGTCTGCGCGGTGCCGCGCTGTGGGACGAGGTCAAAGACAAGCTCGACAAGAGCGCCTACGCGCTTTCGGGCGGTCAGCAGCAGCGTCTGTGCATTGCGCGCACGCTGGCGCTCAACCCCGACGTGATCCTGTTCGACGAGCCCTGCTCGGCGCTCGACCCCATCTCGACGTTGGCGATCGAGGACCTGATGTCGTCGATCGTTGCCGACCGTGCCATCGTCATCGTGACGCACAACATGGAGCAGGCGTCGCGCGTGTCCAACCGCACGGCGTTCTTCTACATGAGCGATATGGTCGAGTACGACGAGACCGACGAGATTTTCCAACGGCCCAAGGATAAGCGGCTGAATGATTACCTCACCGGTATGTTCTCCTAGTCCGGGACATGCTTGAGGCCCGCGGCGGCCACGGTTGTCGCGGGACTGATTGGAGAGGCGGGTCATCTCTTTTGCGAGATGGCCCGCCTTTTTGCTCTGCGACCGAAACGACCACCACAAAGGGGACAGGCACCTTCGTGGTGGTTTGGGGTGGGGCTCGCTGCTATCATGGACAACGTTGAATTTCTACGAAGGAGCAGGGCATATGGCGATTCTTTTGGGATGCGATTCCATCAGCCTAGAGTTTCCCACCAAGCATATTTTCGATAGCGTGACGCTCGGCGTGGGCGAGGGCGACCGCATTGGTATCGTCGGTAAAAACGGCGACGGCAAGTCGACGCTGCTGAGTGTACTCGCCGGCACGCTGGAACCCGACGACGGCCGCGTGACGCACCGCCGCGGCACGACGATCGGTCTGCTCGGCCAAAAGGACAACCTGGTCGATACCGACACCGTGCATCATGCCGTCGTGGGCGACGCGCCCGAGTATGAGTGGGCGTCGAGTCCGCGTACGCGCCAGATTCTGGCCGGCCTCATCAGCGATGTGCCCTGGGAAGGCACAGTGGGCGAGCTTTCGGGCGGCCAGCGCCGTCGCGTGGACCTCGCGCGCCTGCTGATCGGCGACTACGACGTGCTCATGCTCGACGAGCCCACCAACCACCTGGACATGCGTACCATCAACTGGCTTGCGCGTCACTTAAAGGCCCGCTGGCAGCGCGGTCAGGGCGCCATGCTCGTGGTCACGCACGATCGCTGGTTCTTGGACGAGGTCTGCACCAGCATGTGGGAGGTCCACGACGGCCAGGTCGATCCCTTCGAGGGCGGCTACTCGGCATACATCCTGCAGCGCGTGGAGCGCGACCGCATGGCCGCCGTCACCGAGGAGCGCCGCCGCAACATGGCGCGCAAGGAGCTCGCGTGGCTGAGCCGCGGCGCCCAGGCCCGTTCCACCAAGCCCAAGTTTCGCGTGGATGCCGCTCGCGAGCTGATCGCCGACGTGCCGCCCGTGCGTGACGAGCTGGAGCTCAAGCGCCTGGCCGTGAGCCGCCTGGGCAAGCAGGTTATCGATGTGGTCGACGTGGACGCCGGCTATGCGGATGCCGATGGCACGTCCAAACAGGTGCTCACCGATGTGACCTGGCTCATCGGCGCGGGCGACCGCTATGGTCTTTTGGGCGAGAACGGCGCCGGCAAGTCGACGCTGCTCGACGTGATCCAGGGCAAGATCGCGCCCCTGCGCGGCCGCGTGAAGATCGGCCAGACGGTGCGCTTTGGCGTGCTGTCGCAGCAGCTCGAGGAGCTCGAACCCTACATGGGCGACACGATCCGCGAGGTGCTCAGCCACTATAAGAAGTACTACGTCATTGACGGCAAGGAGACTTCACCCGAGAAGCTCTGCGAGCGTCTGGGCTTTACGACGCAGCAGCTCTGGAGCCGCATCGGCGATCTTTCGGGCGGCCAGCGCCGTCGTCTGTCGCTGCTACTGACAATCCTGGACGAGCCCAACGTGCTCATCCTGGACGAGCCCGGCAACGACCTGGATACCGACATGCTGGCGATTGTCGAGGACTTGCTGGACGGCTGGCCGGGCACGCTGATCCTGGTGACGCACGACCGCTTCTTGATGGAGCGCGTGACCGACCAGCAGTGGGCGCTGCTCGACGGCCACCTGACGCATATGCCCGGCGGCGTGGACCAGTACCTGCGCCTGTGCAACGCTACTGCCGAGGGCGAGCCTGTGGGCGCACCGAGTGCCAAGACCGGCACGTTCGACACCGGCGCCGCAGCGGTTGCGGCCGAAAAGCCCAAGACGAGCGGGCAGCCCAACGGTCTTTCCAACGCCGAGCGCCAGAAGCTCCGCCGCGAGGTGAGCTCGCTCGAGCGCAAGATGGAGACGCAGCGCGCTCGCGTGGAGGAGGCCGAGGCTGCGATGGCTCAGGTCGATCCCACCAACTACACGGCGCTGGGCGAGCAGCAGGCAAAGATCGACGAGGCCCACGCCGCCATGGACGAGCTGGAGATGGCATGGCTCGAGGCGAGCGAAAAGCTCGAGGGCGAGGAGTAGACGAGGATGATCAAAGCCGCGTTTTTCGATATCGACGGCACGCTGCTGAGCTTTAAGACGCACCGGATTCCGGCGTCGGCGCAGCGGGTGCTCGATAGCTTTCACGAGCAGGGGATCGCATGCGTGATTGCTACGGGTCGCCCGACCTACCAGATGCCCGATTGGCTGTTCGACTTGGGTTGGGATGCGTACATTACGCTTTCTGGCCAGCGCTGCTTTGATGCCGAGGGGGTTTACCGCAGCTGTCCGATTGACCCGGACGACGTTGCGGTGATCGTGGGCCAGGTGGTCGAGGGGCGCTACGACTCGCTGTGCATGCAGGGCGAGAATTCGTTTGTGAACCGCCTGTCCGAGCGCGTGGTGACGGCTGGCAGTAACGCGGGGATTGTCTACCATGAGGAGCCGTTTGAGCACGCCTTTGACGCGCCGGTCTACCAGTTTTGCGCCTTTGTGGATCCGGCCGACGAGCATATCGTGACCGACGCCGTGTCGCATTCGCTCACCACGCGCTGGTGCGACCTGTTCTGCGACATTATTCCCGCTAACGGCGGCAAGGACCTGGGTGTGGCATCGACGCTGGAGCGCCTGGGTGTCGACGCGAGCGAGGCGATCGCCTTTGGCGACGGCGAGAACGACCTGTCGATGTTCTCGGCCGTGGGCACAAGTGTGGCCATGGGCAACGCGCAGGATACCGTGAAGGCCGCAGCGACCTACGTGACGACCGCCGTAGACGACGACGGCATCTACAACGCCGCCGAGCACTTTGGCCTGCTATAGCTACGGATTCGGCACTTGGGGACGTTCCTTTTGCGCCGGCAGTCGGGGGCACTCCTTGCGGGGCGTGTCCCCGCTTTGTTTTCGTCCCGTGCGTTTTGTGAAACACGGTTAACTTTTTAGACAACGTAGTAAGACATAGGCAACTTTTGCGGTAAAGTAAATCAAGCAAAAGTATCCAAAGGCTAACTAGAAGCCATCGCGAAAGGCGGCCCATGGCCCTGCGTGAATCCGGAGAAGACTATCTCGAATCGATCTACGTCCTATCGGAACGTCAGGGCATCGTGCGCTCGATCGACGTTGCCGAATACTTGGGCGTAACCAAAGCAAGCGTCTCTAAAGCCATGGCGGCCTTGGAGAGCACCGGCTACGTGGAGATGGGCAAACGCGACGTGCATCTGACGGAGCGTGGTCTGGAGGTCGCTCGTCAAATGTGGGAGCGTCACTGCTTTTTCGTGGGGCTGCTGGAGGACGCAGGCGTAACGCCCGAGGTTGCCTCGCAAGAGGGCTGTCACATGGAGCACTGCCTGAGCGAGGAGAGTTTCGAGAAGCTAAGGTCGATGCTGAGGCGGGAAGATGTAGCGGGTCCAAAAACAGAAGCCTAACTGACCCACAGTAGCGCGGAGTTCACGCAAAGCGCGAACCAGCGACCGGGACCAGCGGCCCTTTCGGCCAAGTCCATTTCAGCAAAGGAACCCCGCCAGCAAGCGATGCCCAAGAACCGCCAGCTGTGTCAATGCAGGCCGGGGCCGGGCTTGGTTTTGAAAACACTCCGCAGCGCGAGGCCCGCCTTTCC
>URBP01000055.1 GCA_900546105.1 uncultured Collinsella sp. | reverse complement strand
CGAGAAGGGCACCCCGGCCCTGCTCGCCGCCGGTTCCGATGACGCCGTGAAGGCTGGGTTCCACGCCGGCAACGTGATCAAGCAGATCGCGGGTCTGGTTGACGGTCGCGGTGGCGGCCGTCCCAACATGGCCCAGGCCGGTGGCAAGAACGCCGCCGGTATTGCCGATGCCCTCGCGGCCGCTAAGACCGCGCTCGGCGCCTAAGAATCTAAGAAGTCACTGTGGTCGCGCTTGCGTTGGACATAGGGGAGACCAGGATTGGCATCGCCGTCTCGAGCCGTGATGGCAAGATGGCGATGCCCGTTAAGGTGCTCCCGGCCGCCGAGGTCACCGGTATGGCCAAGACGTTCCGCTACCTGGTCGAGGACTATGAGCCCGACATCCTGGTAAGCGGACGTCCCCTGACCATGGCCGGTGAGCCCGGCCCTCAGGCCGAGCGCGTTGCCGCTGTGGCGCAAAAGATTGCCGACGAGCTCGATCTTCCGCTGGAGTTTGAGGACGAGCGTCTGTCCTCGCAAGAGGCCAAGCGTATCCTGCGCGAGCAGGGACTCAACGAAAAGCAGATGAGGGGCAAGATCGACATGATTGCCGCCAGCCTGTTTTTGCAGACGTGGCTCGATCGTAAAAACGAGGAGGTCCAGCATGCCTAGCGCTTCCGATCCGCGCCAGCCGAATCGTATGCAGCAGCCGGCGTCGCGCCCTGCCCAGCCTGGCCAGCGTCCGGCACAGCCGACGCAGCGCGCAGCTCAGCCTGCCGCGCGCTCGGTGCAGTCCTTCTCTCATTCGGCCCAACCTGTTCAACGGACGGGTCAGCAGCCTTCTGCTCGTTCGGTTCAGCATTCGGCTTCTCACGCGGCTCAGCAGCCCACTGCTCGTACGGCCCAGCCTGCAGGCGGTACCCGCTTTAAGCAGCAGGCACCTATCCAGCGAACTCAGACCCCTCAATCGCATTCGCATCACGCTCGCGGTTCGCATGGCGTTGCTCCGGCCACGCGATCGAGCTATAACACGCATTCTCGTCGCGGTGCTCAAAAGAAGAGTTCTCCGGTTCCCATGATCATCGGCGTTGTGGTGGCGGTGCTCGCGCTTGTCGCGATCGTTTTCTTTGTCGTGCCGGCCGTCAAGGGCTTCTTTGTCGGTGAGGATTCGAAGGTCACGGCTGGTCAGCAGGTTACGGTGACCATTCCCGACGGTGCTTCGGGTGATACGATCGCCTCGATTCTCTCCGAGAACCATATCGTCGAGAATCCCAAGGATTACTATGCGGCGGTGAAAAAGCTCAACGCCGATATGTCGCTTAAGCCTGGCACCTACTCGTTCAACACGCTCATGGACGCGACTAAGGTGGTTCAGCAGCTCATGGAAGGCCCCAACGCGGGCCCCAATGCGCTGACTATCCCTGAGGGCCTAACGGTCGATCAAGTTGCCGACCGTGTGGCCCAGGCCTACGACAGCATCTCTAAGGAAGACTTCCTCAACCAGGCCAAGGCCTCCAACTACGTGGACGACTATAGCTTCCTTAAGGGCGCCGCCAACGACTCGCTCGAGGGTTTCTTGTTCCCCAAGACCTATTCGTTGGGTGATTCGCCGACGGCCGATGACGTGATTCGCGCCATGCTCGATCAGTTTAAGACCGAGTACAAGTCGCTTGACTTTGCGAGCTGCGAGGCGAAGATCATGGAGCGCTACGGTGTGGAGATGTCCGACTACGACATCGTCAACTTGGCCTCTATCGTTGAGCGCGAGGGCCTCAACGCCGATCAACGTGCGCACGTGGCCTCGGTCTTCTACAACCGCCTTGCCGGCAAGCTCGACGGTTTGCGCTATCTCAACAGCGATGCGACCATGATGTATGTCACCGGTGGCGAGGTTACCGCCGACGACCTGCAGAGCGATAGTCCGTATAACACCTATAAGCACGAGGGTTTGCCACCCACGCCCATCTGCTCTCCGTCACTCGAGGCACTCAAGGCCACACTTGAGCCGACCGACTCCGATGACCTGTATTTCTACATTACGCAGGACGAGGAGTACTTCTCGCAAACCTACGAAGAGCATCAACAGTCTTGGAATTAGCATGAGGATTTTTAGCCCCAAACGATACGTTGCCTCGGTCGATCGCATCGACCTTGATACCCTGTGGGCCGACGGCAAGCGAGCCATTCTGCTCGACCGCGACAACACCCTGGTGCCGCGCGATACCGAGCAGGTTCCCGCCTCGGTTTCCGCTTGGCTCGATGCCGCCCGTGCCAAAGGCTTTAAGCTGTGCATGGTGTCCAACAATTGGCATCGCGACCAGGTCATGAGCTCTGCACGCGAGTTGGGGCTCGAGGCCATCAGCCACGCCATGAAGCCGGCGCCGTTTGCCCTCAAGGCGGGTCTTAAGCGCCTCGGCGCCACGGCCGACGAGGCGGTGCTGATCGGTGATCAGCTCTACACGGACGTGTGGAGCGGCAACTTCGCCGGCGTCGATACCATCCTGGTAAAGCCGCAGGCGACGCAGGACCTGTGGTATACGCAGATCTTCCGTATTTTTGAGCGCCGGGCCCTGCGCGACCTTCCCTGCGAGGATTAGGTCTCGCTATGTCCCAGCACACCAAACACGGCTGCGACCATATCTTCTTTATCGGCTTTTTGGGCGCGGGCAAATCGACGCTCGCGCGCAACGTCGGCACTATGTTTAAGCGGCGTTTTATCGATACCGACCGCCTGGTCGTGCGCCGTTGCGGCAAGTCGGTAACCGAGATTTTTGAGACCGAGGGCGAGGATCGTTTTCGCGAGCTCGAGACCTCGGCGCTCCGTTCGCTCCAAAGCGAGCGCAGCCTGTTGGTTTCGTGCGGGGGCGGTATCGTCGAGACGCCGGTGAATATTGAGCTGATGCACGAAATGGGTACGTGCGTGTACCTCGAGGGCGACTTCGAGGATTCGATTCGCCAGATTCGTCGGTCCGACACGCGCCCCGATTTCCGCTCGCCCAAGCATGCTGCGCGCCTGTTTGAGCATCGCCGTCCGCTGTATCGCCAGGCCGCTGACCTTACCCTTGATATTCGCAACAAGTCCTTCGAGGACGTTTCCTACCTTTGTGCCGAGATGCTTTTGGAGCGTGGGCTGCTATGATTCGCCGTCAACTGATCAATTTCCAAAACCGCAGCGTCGATGTCCGCGTCGGATTGGGCGCGTTCGAGGAGCTACCGAGCATGTTTGCCTCTGCTGTGGGCAAGCCTAAGCGCGCGATGGTGGTTTGGGACGACGCCACATCCGAGCGTTTTGGTGAGGTCGTCGAGCATGCTCTGGTCGACGCCGGTTTTGCCGTGTCGCTGCTCGTCCTCGAGGTTTCGCCTGCCGGTGCTACGCTGGCCGATGCCGATACCGTCTTCGGCGCCCTGTCTGCCAACGGCGTTACCTGCGACGATCTGGTTGTCGCCGTTGGCGATGTCGCAACCTGCTCGGTTGTTAGCTGGTGCGCCAACCAGTGGTGCGGCCGAACTGAGTGCGCGCTGTTGCCGACGACCTTCGACGCCATGCTCACTGTTGCGACGACCATGAAGCCGCTCGTCGCCTCGTCGGCCAATGCGCTTCCCGCCATCGCGTTCCGTCCCGAACCGGGCTTGGTCGTGTGTGACCTCGACCTTGTTCGCGAGGCGGATCTCGAGGACCTCAAGCTCGGCTATGCGGTACTTGTTGGCACCATGCTTTCGAGTAGCAAGTCGCGCTGGAATCAGTTTACTGAGACCGTCCCCGAGATTCTCGCTGGTGAGGAGGTCGCGCTCGTCAATGCCGTCCAATGGTCTCAGACTGCCCGCAAGGACGTACTGATGGCCACGAACCCGAGCGCCCGCCATGCGCTCGATTTTGGCAAGACGGGGGAGCGTACCCTGCGCGCCTGCTTGGGCGATGCCGCTTCACAGGTCCCTGCCTACCAGCTTTTGTCCGAGGGCATGCGCTTTGAAGCACGCCTAGCACATGATGCCTGCGACTTCGATATCGATTACGTCTTTGAGGTCGATGACTGCCTGGAGGACTTTGGCATCGAGGAACTTGCCTTCGATCTGGAGCCTGCCGCATATATCGAGGAGTTCCGCAGGCAGCAGTTTGTCCGCTCGAACCGCAGTATGTTGCCGCTGCCCGCGGCACTCGGCGCCATTCGTCTCACGAGCGTTGAGGACGAGGTTCTTGAGCGCCATGCTCACGCCTACTTGGCTTCTCGCAAAGAACTTCTCTAAGATTTATTGACTTCCATCGTCTTTCGTATCATGTTGAGGGGCGGGTTTCCAATCGGTTGCGGATCGCATGCGATTCCGTCGTTCGGTTGAGACCCGTCCCGTCTATATAGAGACAACAAGAAAGGAATCTGCATGTCTGAGTTTGCTGCCGGTCCTGCCGGTCGTATCGAGCGTGTTCGTGCCCTGATGGCCGAGCGTGGCTACGACGCCATCGTGGTGCGCGACGAGGCCAACCTTCGTTGGCTTACGGGCGTTAAGGGCGTCTTCGACTACACCTTCGAGTTCCCGCACGCTGCGTTTATTACGGCCGACCAGTGCCTGTTCCACACCGACTCGCGCTACCTCAACAGCTTTGAGGAGAACACGCCCGCCGGCAGCCCCTGGGTCTACGACATGGACGAGGGTACCATCCCCGGTTGGGTCGCCGACAAGATCGCGGCCAACAAGTGCCGCGTCTGCGCTGTCGAGGACGACATGCAGATCAACTTCTACCAGGGTATTCAGCGTGGTCTGGAGGACCGTTCCGTCGCCTGCATGCTGCCGCTGATGCATGACGATATTCGCAAGATGCGCGCCATCAAGGATGCCGAGGAGATCGAGCTCATGCGCCATGCGCAGTCGATCACCGACGCCGCCTTCCAGCACATGCTCGGCTTTATTAAGCCCGGCATGACCGAGAAGCAGGTTCGCAACGAGCTCGAGAACTTTATGTTCGCCAATGGCGCCGACAGCCTGGCCTTTGGCTCCATCGTGGCGAGCGGCCCCAATACCGCCAATCCGCATGCCGTCCCGAGCGACCGCGTGATCGAGAAGGGTGACTTCGTCCTTATGGATTACGGCGCGGGCTACTGTGATTACCGCTCCGACATGACACGCACCGTCGTGATGGGCGAGCCTACCCAGGAGCAGCTCGACCTGTACGCGCTCGTGCGCCGTACACACGAGGAGTGCGTCGCCGCCATCCATCCGGGCGTTGAGGGCAACGACATTTTCAAGCTTTCCAAGAAGATCATCGGCGATGCCGGCTATGGCGATTACTACAACCATGGCTTGGGCCATGGTGTCGGTATCGACATCCACGAGCTGCCCAACTTCAACCGTAGCAAGAACACCATCGAGATCGGCTCGGTTGTCACCATGGAGCCCGGCGTCTACCTGCCCGGCGTGGGCGGCGTGCGCCTGGAGGACTACGGCGTTGTCACCGAGAACGGCTACGAGCCCTTCACCAAGACCCCGCACGACCTGCACATTATCGACTGCTAGTCTACTTCGGTAGATAGTTTGGGGCGGGGCGTCCGAATCGATCCGGACGCCCCGCGTTCTCTTTTTATGCGCTCTCCGCAGGCGCCGTCTGCAAGTGTATAATTTCTGTCGTATGTAATTTGGACGCTTGTGCGTTCTGCCCATAACAAGAAAGGTCGCTATGCCTACCATTTCTACCGCCGACTTCAAGAACGGCCTCGGTCTCCGCATCAAGGACAAGGTCTACACCATCGTCGAGTTCCAGCATGTCAAGCCGGGCAAGGGCGGCGCGTTTGTGCGCTACAAGACCCGCGACATCAAGAGCGGCCGCGTCGTCGAGAACACCTGCAACGCCGGCACCAAGTTCGAGAGCGTTATGCTCACCACCCGTGAGTTCCAGTACCTCTACAACGATGGCACCGACTACATCTTCATGGACAATGAGACCTATGAGCAGGTTCCTGTTCCCGAGGACATGGTGGGCGAGAACTCCAAGTGGCTGCGCGAGAACGACATTTGCCAGCTGCTCTTCGCCGACGATGAGCTCATGGGCGTGACCCCGCCGATGTTCATCGAGACCACCATCGTCCAGACCGACCCGGGCTTTAAGGGCGACACCGTCCAGGGTTCCACCAAGCCGGCCACGATCGACACCGGCGCTGTCATCCAGGTCCCCATGTACCTCAACGAGGGCGAGGTTATCAAGGTTGACACCCGCGACGGCAAGTTCGTCTCCCGCGTCTAGCAACCAACTTTTCTAGGAGGACTCATGCCCCAGGAAATCAAGATTGACGGCATCGGCATTTCGCCCGATGTTCTGACCGCCATCGTCTCGCGCGCCGTGTCCGATGTCGAGGGCATCGCCTCCGTTGGCGTCAAGGACCTTGCCACCAACCTTGTCTCCATGATGCTCTCGTCCAAGGCTCCGGCTTCCGAGCCGGCGGTCGAGGCCGAGGTCGTCGGCGACAAGCTCGCACTCACCGTGCGCGTTGTGGTGTTCTTTGGCTATCCGTTCAAGAAACTCGCCGAGGCCGTTCGCGCTGCCGTGGTCGCCGCCATCGATGCCCAGGTGGGCGTTGAGGTCGAGCGCGTTGACGTTTGCATCGACGGCCTCGTTTTCCCCAAGGAGTAACCTTTGAGCCTTAAGGTTTATCGCGGGCGTACGCTTGCCCGCAGTCAGGCGCTGCAGCTGCTGTTCCAGGCCGAGGCCACGGACAGCCCGCTCGAGCGCGTCCTCGAGGGCGATTTCCTGATCTCGAAGGGTCCCCTCGACCCCTATGCGCTGGAGCTGTGCCGCGGTGCCTATGAGCATATCGACCGCATCGACTGCGCTCTGCGCTCCGTTGCCAAGAACTGGGATCTTATGCGCATGCCCGGCGCCGACCGCAATTTGCTGCGTATCGCCGTTTACGAGATGCGTTTCCTCACCGACGAGGAGGTCTCTGACGCCATCGTGATCAACGAGGCCGTCGAGCTTGCCAAGGCCTATGGCACCGACCAGTCCGCGTCGTTCGTCAACGGCGTGCTGGGTAAGATTGCTCGCAGCGAGGAGCTGCCGGGCGAGGACCTGTACCAGGAGCTGCTGGCCGAAGATCGCGCTCGCGAGGAGGCACAGGCTGCCGAGGCTGCCGCAAAGGTTGCGGCTGCTCAGGCCGAGGCTGGCGTGCTGGCCGAGGACGCGGACGCTGCTGAGGCCGTCGAGGCCGACTCCGTCGAGGAGTAGTCATGCCAGAGGGTTCTGTCCGCAACTTTGACGAGATCTCGGACCGTTTGGATCAGATCATCGCTACCGTTCGCTCCAAGGACACCTCCTTGGAGCGTTCGCTCGATCTGTTTGACGAGGCGATTGAGCTGGGCTCCCGCGCGGTCGACATGGTCGATAAGTTTGAGCTGACGCCGCGTGAGGCCGACAAGCTCGAGCAGGAATACGATGAGGATGCGGCAAACGAATCCCAGGATAGCTAGGCCGCATCTCCGGATACGAATGGTTGATGGCATTCATGAAACGCGTGCGTCTTGATGACGAACTGATTTCACAGGGCATCTGCGCCGATCGCGCGGATGCCCTTCGCACTCTTATGGCCGGCTTGGTCTCGAGTGGCGGCGAGCGCTTGACTTCGCCGGGCCTTAAGGTAATCCCGGGCCTGCCGCTGCACGTTAAGGGGCGCATTCCCTATGTTGGCCGCGGCGGTCTTAAGCTCGAAGGCGCGCTTGATGCGTTTGGCATCAATCCGACGGGCCTTGCCTGTCTGGATGTGGGCTGCTCTACCGGTGGCTTTACCGATTGCCTGCTTAAGCGCGGAGCTGCGACCGTTGTCTCGGTGGACGTTGGTCGCGCCCAGTTCGATTGGTCGTTACGTCAGGACGATCGCGTGTCGCTGCATGAGCGCACAAACGTGACGCAGCTGCCTGAGCTTGGCTATGCCGGCGCCATCGACCTGGCAGTGTGTGATGTCTCGTTTACCAGCATCGCGAACATTATCGATGCGGTGCTGGCGTGCCTGGCGCCTACGGGTGCATTCTGCACGCTCGTAAAGCCGCAGTTTGAGGCTCCGGCGGCGCTGGTGGGCGAGGGCGGCATTGTGACCGATCCCGCCGTGCGCCGCGATACACTCGTTGCGGCAGTTGAACTCTTTGCTGCCAAGGGGCTGTTCCCGGTCGATGTGTGCGTGTCGCCCATTCATGGTGCCAAGGGAAACGTTGAGTTTTTCCTGTACGGCACGAGGTATGCCCCCGGCGGACGTACCGACGATGAGCTGCAATCCCAGGTATCGGTTTTGAGCGAGAAAGCTGCAACGCTATGAAGGTCTTTCTGGTTCCCAATTACTACAAGCAAGAGGCGGTCGAGAGCGGCCTGATGCTCGAGCTTTGGCTGACGCGCCAGGGCTATGAGGTCGCATGGGCTGCCGACCAGCGATCGAAGATTCAGAGCACGCCTGATATTGACGGCTCTGATTTGGTCATTACGCTCGGCGGCGACGGTACGTTGCTGCGCGCTGCCCGCATCCTCAACCATCGCGAGATTCCTATCCTCGGTCTTTCCTATGGTCACCTGGGCTTTTTAACTGCTGCGAGCCCCGAGGAGCGCGACATTCTTAAGGTCGTGAGCGACGCCCTTTCCGGCGAGCTGCACGTGAGCCGTCGCGCCACCATCGCTGCGGATATCGTGTCAGTGCGCGATGATGGCACGAAGGATGTCGTGCGCACATTCGCCCTCAACGACATGGCGCTCACGCGCGGCCCCCTGTCCGATATGGTCGAGTTCGACATCACGGTGTCGGGTCACCATATCGATCGACTGCGTGGCGACGGCGTGGTCGTGTCCACGGCGACTGGTTCTACGGGTTACGCACTCAGTGCCGGTGGCCCCATCGTGAGCCCCGACTATACGGGCATGGTCTGCGTACCCATTGCGCCGCACACCATTCAGGCCCGTGCCTTCTTGACTTCGCCGAGTGATGTCGTCGAAATCTTTATGTCCGATGATCGTCCGAGCGTTCCGGCGATCGCTATCGATGGACAGTTTATTACCTGCGATGGCACCGTTGAGAGCGTGGCGGTGCGCCGCGGGCCCGGAGATGTGCTGCTGCTCGATTACGGCCCCGAGAGCTTCTATAACTCGGTGAGCCGCGTATTCTACGGAGTCCGTCATGATCGATGAGCTGCAGGTTTCTAACATTGCACTCATTCGCGAGGCGACGCTGGTACCGAGTGCCGGCCTGACTGTCCTGACCGGCGAGACCGGCGCCGGCAAGACCGCGCTGCTCTCGGCCCTCAAGCTTATTTTGGGCGAGCGTGCGGATTCGTCGACGGTGCGCGAGGGCGAGGCGCTTGC
This sequence comes from uncultured Collinsella sp., assembly GCA_900546105.1. Classification (GTDB taxonomy): domain Bacteria; phylum Actinomycetota; class Coriobacteriia; order Coriobacteriales; family Coriobacteriaceae; genus Collinsella. The sequence goes on along the minus strand of URBP01000055.1, from coordinate 4,635 downwards.
CAGCGTCGAGGCGCGGCTGTTCGACGGTCCACACGACACGGAAGGCTTCACGGTCCAGCGTAGTCTTTCTGCCGAGGGCCGCAGCCGCGTGAAGATTGACGGCCGCATCGCCAGTGTGCGCGAGCTTTCGGAGCGCGTTGGCGTGATGATGGATCTGTGCGGCCAGCACGAGCACCAGCGCTTGCTCGATCCGGCGCATCACGTTGCGATGGTCGATGCGTGGGCGGGGCGCTCTGCGCTCGAGGCGCTGGATGCGTACCGCGCCTGCTTTAAGGCATCGCGCGCTGCCGCCAAGGAGGTTCGACGTGTCGAAGAGGCCTCACGCGCGCAGGGGAGTCGCGTCGAGGAGGCGCGCTTTGCCCTCGAGCGCATCGGCGAGGTCGACCCCAAGCCGGGCGAGTACGAGGAACTCGAGGAGTTGCTGCCGCGCTCGGAGCACGCCGAGGTCTTGGTGGCGACAGCCAACGATGCCCATGCATCGCTTGCCGCCGAAGGGGGAGCGCTCGATGCCGTGAACAGCGCCGTGGCGAAGCTTTCCCGTATGGCTACCGTCGATCGCAAGCTGGGCGACATTGCCGATGCGCTTTCGGATGCCTGTATCTCCCTTGAGGATTGCGCGAACGAGCTTCGTTCCTATCGCGATGGCGTCGCCTTCGACCCGCGCGAGCTTGCTCACATGCGTGAGCGGTATTCCGACCTTAAGGGCCTGTTGCGTCAGTGGGGTCCCACCATGGACGATGTTTTTGCCATGCGCGATCGCTCGCAAGAGCTGCTGTCCCTGGTCGATGATGGCGATGAACAGATCAAAAAGGCGCGTGAGGCACTCGGGATCGCCGAGCGCGAGTTGTTTGCCGCTGCCAAGGCACTTAAGCGCGCTCGCAATACGGCGGCCCCGCGCTTCTGCCACGAGGTTGGCCGCCAGATGGCGCGCTTGGAGATGGGTAGTGCCGAGCTCGTCTGGGAGTCGCGTGATCTTCCCCGTGCTGAGTGGACGCCCGTTGGTCCTTCGAGCTACGAGCTGCTATACCGCAGCGGTGCCGGCTTGACGCCACGTCCCCTGCGCCGCATTGCGTCGGGCGGCGAGCTCAGCCGCGTCATGCTGGCAAGCAAGGTCGTCCTCGGTAACGCGGACGGTGTTGATACGCTGGTGTTTGACGAGGTCGATGCTGGTGTCGGTGGCTCCACGGCGCGTGCGCTTGCGGGCGTGCTGGCAGATCTCGCCGCTACGCATCAGGTGATTGTCGTAACCCACTTGGCGCAGGTCGCCGTCATGGCTGACAAGCATTATGTCGTCAGCAAGGAACCGGGCGATGTTCCCCAGACGCATTTGGACGAGGTAACCGGTGAAGCGCGTATCGCCGAGATTGCCCGCATGTTGAGCGGCGATCAGTCTGAGGCAAGCTTGGCCCATGCAAAGCAGATGCTCGAAGAAGCTCGAGGTTAGGTCGTATCAGTGGTGTTGGTGGGACAAAATAGACTGAAATTTTTGTCCCGCTACGCGTTTTACTCCACAACCTTATCCGGCTGGATGAGCTCCTCGTAGTAGCTGATATGCTCGCGAGCGTCTTCGATCTCGGGCAGCAGGAAGTTGTAGATGACTTCGATGATCATCGTGGCGCTGATCTTGGAGAACGCAAAGTCGCCCGTCGTCAGAAGCGCTTCGTGGTTGACGGTATTAAAAGTGTAGTCTGCCAGACGCGCGAGCGGGGATTTGCTGTCGCTACTGATGACGACTACGGTTGCGCCGCAGTTGCGAGCCGCTTTTGCCATGCGATTCAGTCGGCGCGATTTGCCGGAGTTTGAGATTAGCACGATGACGTCACCCGGGCGTAACGTGAGCGCAAAGCCGATTGATGTCTCGCTAATGGTGCTCGCCATGCAGCGCAGGCCCAGCTGCGAGAACTTAAACGTCGCATCGAGCGCGACCGCGTTCGTATTGCCCACGGCGGCGAACTCAATAACCCCTGCATGCTTAAGGGCATGCACAACAGCCGCCAGCGTATCGTGGTCGATCCCGTCGATGGTCGCATTAAGCTCGCTCACCTTGGCAGCCAGGATGTTCTTGAGGCTCTGCTCCATATTGTCGAGCGAGACCTCGTCAGTCAGGCCCTCGTTGCGCTGGCTTTCCAAATCCCTCGCCAACGAAAATTGAAAGCTGCGGAAGCTGCCAAAGCCAAGCTTGCGGCAGAAGCGCGAAACGGTCGCCTCGGACGTGGCGGCGGCGCGTGAGAGCTGAGCGGCCGTGAGGCGCGGCGCCTCGGACTGGTGCTCCAATATATAGTCGACAATGCGCTGCTCGGACTCGCTGTATCCCTGATGGGTACTAATGAGGGAAAGTGCGCTCTTGCTACTATCGGTCATGGATGGCTCCTGGTTGGCATGAAAATCTAATTTGATTTGCAATGCCATAGTATACGGGCATTTTCAATTACAAGATACACCTTGCCGTTTCTAGTGTTGATGGTAAACTTTCACCTACCGTTTACGGTTATGAAAGAACCTTTCACCGGAGAATTGCGCCTTGTCTCTTCTCACGCGGACGGTAGGTTGGTATCTTTCAGTTGTGGAAAAACGCGCATCGAAGCGCGTGTAGGGGAGCGCCCGCGGGCGCTGTACTCAAGAAGGAGGGACACATGGCTAAGTTTGACATCATTGCCGCCACCGGTTGCCCGACCGGCATCGCGCACACCTTCATGGCGAAGGAGGCGCTGGAGAAGGCAGCTGCCGAGCGAGGTCTGACCATTAAGGTCGAGACCCATGGCCAGGTCGGTGTCGAGAACGAGCTCACCAAGAGCGAGATCGCCGGTGCCAAGGCCGTCGTCGTCGCAGCAGATAAGGATGTCCAGGCTGAGCGTTTCGCCGGCAAGCCCATGGTTTCCGTTGGTGTTTCCAAGGCCCTGTCCGTTGAGGCCGCCGGTAAGCTGATTGACCGCGCGCTCGCCGCCAAGAGCGACGGCACGGTCGCAGCCGCTGCCGATGTCGAGGACGAGGTCGAGGAGAAGGAGTCCATCGGCCACGTCATCTACAAGCACCTTATGAACGGCGTCAGCCATATGCTGGTCTTCGTCGTTGCCGGTGGTGTTCTGACCGCCGTCTCGTTCCTGTGGGGCATTACGTCTTTCGATTCGACGGCTTCTGACTACAACAGCTTTGCTGCTATGCTCAAGATCATCGGCGGCATCGCCATGAACCTCATGGTTCCCGTGCTTTCCGCCTACATCGCCGAATCCATCGGCAAGCGCCCGGCGCTCGTCCCCGGCTTTGTTGCCGGTATGATCGCCATCCAGGGCCTGCCTGTTAACGCCGAGACCGGCATGATCGACGCCGGTGGCGCCGGCGTGGGCTTCGGCTTCCTGGGCGGCATCGTTGGCGGCTTCCTCGCCGGCTATGTCATCCTGCTGCTCGAGAAGGTCTTTGCCGGCCTGCCCAAGAACCTGGACGGCCTCAAGGCAATCTTTTTGTACCCGCTGTTCTCGACGGCTATTGTCGGCTTGGTCATGCTCGGCATTTCCGGCCCCATGGCTGCCATCAACACCGCTATGATGGACTTCCTCAAGGGCCTGTCCGCCTCTGGCGCCGTTGTCTTGGGTCTTGCCATCGGCTGCATGTGCGCCTTTGACATGGGTGGCCCGGTCAACAAGGCTGCTTATGTCACCGGTACCGCTATGCTCACCGAGGCCCTGGCTGCTGGCGTTGGCACCGATACCTACAACTTCGGCACCAACTTCATGGCTGCCGTCTCCGCCGCTTGCATCGTTCCGCCGCTGATCACCACTTTCGCCGTCGTCGTCGGCAAGAAGTACTTCAGCCAGGAGGATCACGACGCCGGTATCGTCAACCTCATCCTTGGTTGCACCCACATCACCGAGGGCGCCATTCCGTTCATGACCAAGAACATCTGGCCCGTCATGCCCATCATGATGCTCGGTTCCTCTATCGCTTCGATCCTGACCATTATGTTCAACGTTCACGATCCGGCGCCTCACGGTGGCTTCCTGGTCCTGCCCGTTGTCGAGAACGGTCCGCTGTGGGTCCTCGCGATCCTCATCGGCGCTGTGGTCGGTGGCATCCTGTTCGTGGCCTTCAAGAAGTACGACTTCGAGAAGAACCAGAAGGCCGCTCCTGCAGCCAAGCCGGTTGAGGCTCCCAAGGCCGCTGCCGTCGAGGCCCCCAAGGCCGAGGCTGCCGACTTCGTGAAGGTCGAGAATGTCTTTGTCGCCGAGGACTTCGCTTCTCGTGACGAGGCTCTGAGCTTCGTTTCCAACCAGGCCGTCAAGGCCGGTATCGCCAGCGACGCCGACGCCGTCATGAACGCCTTCCTGGCCCGCGAGGCCGAGGGCACCACGGGCATGATGGAGGGCTTCGCCATCCCGCATGCCAAGTCCGACGCCATTACCGAGGCTGCCGTCATCGTCGTCAAGGACGAGTCCGGCGTGACCGGTTGGGACACCATGGACGGCGCTCCCGTCAACGTGGCTATCGCCCTGCTCATCCCCGGTGCCCAGGCCGGCACTACGCACCTCAAGATCCTGTCCAAGGTCGCCGAGGCGCTCATGGACGAGGACTTCCGTGCCCCCGTCAAGGGTTCCACCGACGCCGCCGAGATTGCCAAGACGATCAACGCCCGCCTGGTCT
>URBP01000054.1 GCA_900546105.1 uncultured Collinsella sp. | reverse complement strand
AGGAAGATCGGCAAAGTACAACCCCAAGCGTAATGACAACTTAATGAGGTAACTGCCATATGTGAGGCATCCCGGGCATTGCTGTCTCGATTTTGAGCACAGTGCGCTCCGCCTTGCATGGGCAGTCCCACCCCGCCCCCGCAGCAACCGCCTCACGGGCTCATTGAAAACCGCATAGCACCCCAACGTCAGCACATCACCTACGGCAAGCACATCACACCTGACAACCGACACATCAACAAACAGCACGAACATCAACCGATTGGAGAAGCTATGACAAACCACCACGCTGAAGACGGCGATAAGAAAAGCATTCTGGATGCCCGCATTGAGCGAGCATATGCAAACGAATATGACGCCGCCTTTGCCGCCGCGACCATCAAGAACTACGCGTCGCTACCGCTCGCGACGATCTTGGCCGACCACCCTCAACTGCTGAAGCGCTGCACAAAGATCATGGGCGATCCCAACATTCGCAGGCTGACAGATCCCTATGCCCCAAATCGAGATAACGAGCCTCGCGTCCTTACTATGGGCTGCTTAGCCCATATGCTCACGGCGCTCGACACGAAACTCAAGCTCGAATGGACACCCGACGAACGTTGCAAGCTCGAAATCAAGCGGGACGCCCTGTGCACTGCATTGTTCCTTCCGCTGAACGACCTCAAGCGCGGCAACGTCGAGCTCGATGCGCAGACCCGGCAAATGCAAATGCCCGGCACCGCGAGGCAGAAGACCCCAAGGCCCCGTGCGACCGTTATCGACCGCAACCGCCATAACCAGTTGACCGCGCAGTTTTCCATCGATGAGGCAGCCGTTAGAGCCTTGGTCGACACATTGTGCCTCCTGAGCATCAACGAACTGTTCGAGGGCTATCTCGCCCTTGTCCCCGCGACGGCACCCAAGTCGGTGGCAAAAATCATCGAGACCTGCAGGCACCAGTTTGGGCGCCATCGCAACGACGAGGAAATGAACGCCAGCATCGTGCGGTACTACAAGGCCCGTTACACAAACGGCGAACGCGCCCCGGTGGAGCATCAGCTACGGCTCGCATACACCACGCCCATCGCAACGCTCCATCGCTTTGGAGCCTTTGACATCCGCGAGCCGCACGAACAGGCGGCATGCCCCGAAACCGAGCTCGATCGTAGGCTCGGACGAACCCGATAGTTCGCCCGCCTCGGCGGCAGCAACCCCATCCCACAACACAACCAACCAGAAAGGAGTCCCCATGGACACTTGTCAATCCCCCATCATCAGCCCCCTCACCATGCGTGAATCCGCCCGAGGCATCACGCTCACCAGCATCTATGACGAGATGCTCGCCCGCCGCGAGCTTTCCGTCACGGGAAACATCGAAACCCCGATGGCCCACGACCTTTGCCAGCAGATCCGCCTGCTCGATGCCACTGACCCCTTCCGTCCCATCACCATATTCATCGCCAGCACCGGAGGAAGTGTGCGAGCGGGTCTTGCGATCTATGACACCATGCAGCTCGCATCGTGCCCCGTCCACACCGTCTGCCTCGAATTTGCCGCATCCATGGGCGCCGTGATCTTTATGGGCGGCGACGATCGCCGTATGGCTCCCCATGCAGAGCTCATGATTCACGACCCGTTGATCCCCCAAGGGGCAGGCGGCTCGGCGCTCGCGATGCAGGAGACCAGTCGGCGCCTCATGCAGACCCGCAAGACCCTCACGCAGATCCTCTCGGACCGCAGCGGCCTCCCGCTCAAGCGCATCCAATCCCTCACCGCAAAAGACACCTACCTTTCGGCCGAGCGCGCCGTTGAGCTCGGCTTTGCCCACGGAATCCTCTCGGCCACCAAGGAGGTCGCCCATGTCTTACCTCGCCAGCCGACTCACCGCACCCGAGTCCGCATCGACCACCATCCTCGCCAAAGGTCGTTCGCTGTCCTGCGACACCCGCCAAACGGGGCTCAACAACAACGCGCTCGTGATCGGCCCCTCGGGAGCCGGCAAGACCCGAAACGTCCTCAAGCCCAACCTGCTGCAGATGAACGCGAGCTATATCGTGCTCGATACCAAGGGCACGCTCTGTCGCGAAGTGGGTCCCGTGCTGGCGGCCCACGGCTACCATGTGCAATGCCTCAACTTTGCCGACCTCAACAACGCCCCGGCCCTTCCCGACAGTGTCGAGCGCTGCGGCTACAATCCCCTGAGGCATATTCGCCGCAAGGCGGACGGCAGGCCCAACCAGCAGGACATCCTCTCGGTGGCAAAGGCAATCTGCCCTATCGAGGACAACAACCAGCCATTTTGGGACCATGCGGCAGCAAACCTGTTGTCGTGCTTCATCGCCTACGTCACAGAGCAGCTGCCCGCCGACGAGCAGACGATCTGCTCGGTCATCAAGCTCATCGAGCACCTGGAGGATGGCGCCACGGGTCGATTGCTTGACGACCTGATCACGACCGACCCCCAAAGCTATGCCCTATCGCTCTGGCGCCGCTACGCCATTACGCAAAGCGCCGAGCGCATGCATGCGAGTATCATCGGCATTCTTGCCGAAAAGGTCATGTGCCTGGGGTTCGACGGCGCGGCGCAGCTCTATCAGGAATGCCACCAGGTGGACTTCGCCTCCATGGGACACGCCCCTTGTGCCCTGTTTGTAACCGTGAGCGATATCGACCGCAATCTCGACCCACTGACCAGCCTCTTTATTACGCAGGCGTTTATGGGTCTCATACGCGAGGCCGACAAGCAGCCCGACGGCAGCCTGCCCGTGCCCGTGCGCTTTATGCTCGACGACTTTGCAAACCTGCAGATTCCCCAGATCGACAACGTGCTCTCGATTATCCGAAGCCGCAACATCTGGGCAACGCTGCTGCTGCAGTCGACCAATCAGCTCGATTCGCTCTACGGCGAGGCACGCGCACGCTCCATCATGGGCAACTGCGACGCGCATCTGGTGCTGGCGTTCCAAGACCCCGAGAGCGCCCGAGTGTTTTCCGACCGAGCCGACGCATTGCCCAGCACGCTTATGGCGACGCCGATCGATCGCTCATGGCTCTTTGTGCGCGGTCGCGCCCCCGAGCAGGTCGAACGCTTTAGGCTCGAAGACCATCCGCTGTACGGGGAACTACGCGAAGCGCAGCGAGACACCACCCAGGTCGAATTCGCCCATTAACAACGCCGCGCAGTCCGCCACGCTCGACCACAAACAGCAAGGGCCCGCATCCCAACGGATACGGGCCCTTGTCGGCTATGCGTTACTTATCGCAGCGAATCCTACTTGCGGTGAGCGCGGTAGAACTCGATGAGCGCCTGGGTCGAAGCGTCCTGCTCGGCCTTGGCGGCGTCGTCGTGGAAGGCCGGGGTAATCTGCTTGGCAAGCTGCTTGCCCAGCTCAACGCCCCACTGGTCGTAGGAGTCGATGCCCCAGACCGTGCCCTCGACAAACGTGATGTGCTCGTACAGGGCGATGAGCTCGCCGAGTGCGAACGGGGTCAGCGTGTCGCCGAAGATCGAGGTCGTCGGGCGGTTACCCTCAAAGCAACGAGCCGGGACGATCTGCTCGGGCGTGCCCTCGGCACGAACCTCGTCGGCTGTCTTGCCAAAGGCGAGTGCCTTGGTCTGGGCCAGGAAGTTGCCCAGGAACAGCTCGTGCACGTCCTGACCGCTATCGGTCGCAGGGTTGGCGGTATTGGCGAAGGCGATGAAATCGGCCGGGACCACCACGGTGCCCTGGTGCAGCAGCTGGTAGAAGGCGTGCTGGCCGTTGGTGCCGGGCTCGCCCCAGAAGATCTCACCGGTGTCGGAGGTCACGGCGCTGCCGTCCCAGCGGACATGCTTGCCGTTGGACTCCATGGTGAGCTGCTGCAGGTAGGCCGGGAAACGATGCAGGTACTGGCAGTACGGCAGCACGGCGTGGCTCTTGGAACCGAAGAAGTTGACGTACCAGACGTTGAGCAGGCCCATCAGCGCAACGACGTTGTTCTCGAGCGGCGTGTTGCAGAAGTACTCGTCGATGGCGTGGAAGCCCTCGAGGAACTGCTGGAAGCGCTCGGGGCCGAGCACGACGATCAGCGACAGGCCCACGGCGGAGTCGACGGAGTAGCGGCCGCCGACCCAATTCCAGAAACCGAAGGCGTTAGCGGGGTCGATGCCGAAGGCCTCGACCTTCTCGAGTGCGGTGGAAACGGCGACGAAGTGCTTTGCCACGGCCTCGGCGTTCTGCTCATCGGAGCCATCGATGGCGCCCTGAGCCTTGAGCTGCTCGAGCATCCAGGTCTTGACCTCGCGAGCGTTGGTGAGGGTCTCGAGCGTGGTGAAGGTCTTGGAGACGATGATCACGAGCGTGGTCTCGGGATCCAGGCCCTTGAGCTTCTCTGCCTGGTCATTGGGATCGATGTTAGAGATGTAGCGGCAGTCGATACCGGCGTCGGCATAGGGGCGCAGAGCCTCGTAAGCCATGACCGGGCCCAGATCGGAGCCGCCGATGCCGATGGACACCAGGTGCTCAATCTTCTTGCCGGTAACGCCCTTCCACTCACCGGAGCGCACGCGCTCGGCGAAGGCATACATGCGATCGAGGACCTCGTGCACGTCGGCGACGACATCCTGGCCGTCAACGATGAGCTGCCCCTTCTCGCTTGCCGGGCGGCGAAGCGCGGTGTGCAGGACGGCGCGGTCCTCGGTGGTGTTGATGTGCTCGCCGGAGAACATGGCGTCGCGGCGCTCCTCGAGCTTCACCTCGCGGGCAAGATCGCACAGCAGCTTGACGGTCTCATCGGTCACCAGGTTCTTGGACAGATCGAAGTGAAGGTCGCCGGCGTCAAAGCTCAACTTATTCACGCGGTCGGCGTCAGCGGCGAACCAGGCCTTGAGGTCGATGCCCTCGGCCTCAAGCTTCTCCTGATGAGCCTCGAGTGCCTTCCAAGCGGCAGTCGACGTAGCATCGATAGGTGCGGCAACAGTTGCCATAGAGTCCTCCTCAGCATACGGGCGCACGCCTCCATGCGCCCGGACATTCAGATGCCACTATTCTAGCGCAGGTCAAGACTACAATCAGCGAGCGTTGCCAATCGGCCCCCAAACGGCAACCGAACAAAAAGGGACAGGTTTATTTTGGCAGGTCAAACGCTTTACCAACCAAAAATAACCCGTCCCTTTATGGCAAATATTAGGCCGCAGCGCAGACGCTACCGAGCAACTCACGCAGAGGAGACCCGATGTCCTCCAGCAGTTCGGGCGCGATAATGGCAAAAACGGGGACCTCGCCGGTGCCCACGACAGCAGGCACCTTGCCCTCCGAGACAATGCATCCATAAGGCACAAAGCCGTCTTCGTCGGCATCGAGCGCCGCCATGCGACGCGCGAGCTCGCGCGCAAAGCCAGCAGTATCGGCATCGCCAATCGCCAGGACAAAGTTTACGCCTTCGTCGGTCGCCAGGGCCACGGCTTCGTCGATCAGCTCGTCTCCCCCGTCGCCCTCAAACGAGCCGCAGCGGAAAAGCACACGCTCGAGTAGGGCTCGATCAAGCGAGCCAAGTGCCGCCGAGACAAGCTCATCGCGCGTATGCTTGTCACCGCCCAGCACAACCAGCGCCTTGGTGCCACCGTAGTGAGCGACCAATCGTCCGCACCAGCGAGCCACATCCCCATCCGCAACCAAGCGCGTCGGCATACCAAACCCATAGTTGACCATTATCCCCACAACCCTTCCGTGCGTATAGGCGGTATCAATCGTTAGGCTCATGCTACGAAGCGAGGTTTTCCGAGCTGTTTCGCTCTCTTTAGAGCTGCGTTAAAAAACCCGATGCAACCGCACGACCATACCCGCCAAAGAGGGACAGGTTTTGACGATGTCCGCGCAAGCAGGTATTATCGAACATGTATTCGATAAGAACATGTGTTTGATGGGAGGACACGTGGGACACGAGCGTCACACCTATATCTGCATCGACCTTAAGACGTTTTACGCCAGTGTCGAGTGCGTCGACCGCGGACTCGACCCACTCACTACGTGCCTGGTCGTTGCCGACGAATCGCGCGGGCGCACGACCATCTGCCTCGCCATCACACAGGCTATGAAGGACCTCGGGATACACAATCGCTGCCGTCTGTTCGAGATTCCCGACGGCATCGACTGCATCAAGGCCGTACCGCGCATGCAGCACTACATGGAGGTGTCGGCGAAAATCTACGGCATCTATCTGGAATACGTGAGTCCGCAAGACATTCACGTCTACTCCATCGACGAATGCTTTATCGACGTGACGCCCTATCTGGACCTCTATCACACCGATGCGGAAGGGTTCGCCTGCATGTTACGCGACGAAGTCCTCGCGCGCACGGGCATCACGGCAACGGTCGGGATCGGCCCCAACCTATTTCAGGCCAAGGTGGCGCTCGACATTACCGCCAAGCACGTACCCAGCCGCATCGGCATACTCGACGACGAGACCTTTCGCAAAGAGATCTGGCCTCATCGTCCCATTACCGATATCTGGGGCATCGGCCCCGGCGTGGCAGCCCGCCTCGAAAAGTACGGCGTCTACGATCTGATGGGCGTCGCCGCGCTCGACGAAAACCTGCTTTACGATGAGCTCGGCGTCAATGCCGAATATCTTATCGACCACGCCTTTGGGCGCGAGCCAACGACCATCGCCGATATCCAAGCCTATCGCCCGCAAGCGACCTCGACCACCACGGGGCAGGTGCTCTCGAAGGGCTATGCCTACGAGCAGGCCTACACCGTCTTGCGCGAAATGGTCGATGCCGCCGTGCTGGATTTGATCGACAAGCACGTGGTGTGCGACAGCATCTCGCTCTTTGTGGGCTATGCAAGCGAGCGCGCCGACATACGCCGGCTCAACGCCAGCGGCACGGCGCAGTATATAGACGGCTGCGGACACCTGCGCTCGAGTACCTCGGGCATCGAACCCGCAGCGACCGACGGCTCCGAGCTCGCGCCCCGTGCTCCCAAGCCCGTCCAGCGCGATGACGAAAGGCGTCGCCTGGTGCGCGAAGCGCAGGCAATCGATGGCATCTTTGTGGGAGAGCATGGCGGCAAACCGCGTGGTGGCTATGCCGCACTCTTTGCGCACTCCAACGCCTCGCGAAAGCTGCCCGAGCGCACTAATTCGTTTAAGAAAATCATGGGGTATTTCGATGACCTTTGGGCACAAACGGTCGATCCCAAACGACCGGTCAAGCGCATCAACCTGGGATTTGGCAACCTCATGCCCGAGGAATTTGCCACCATCGATCTGTTCAGCGATATCGAGGCCGATGAGCGCGAGCGCGATCTGGCGCGCGCCGTCCTGGCCGTGAAAGACAAGTACGGCAAGAACGCGCTCGTCAAGGGATTAAGCTTTACCGCCGGCGCCACCGCGCGCGAACGCAACGATCAGGTAGGAGGACATCGTGCCTAAGTCCCAACAACAGCCGATGCGGCCACCGACGCCTTTTGAACGTCTAGCGGACCCCGAGGGAAGACGTCGATCCGCCGACCCCAAGCTCACCGCCAACGGCGCCGTCCGTGCCGGCCGTGCCGCGCAGTTTATGCCCTTTGCCGCCCTCACGGGATACTACGAACTCGTGCGCAAGCAGGAAATCACCGTCGAGCCAAAACGTGAGCTCACGGAAGAAAAAGCCCTCGTGCTCTCTAAAAAACTCGAGGGTCTCAAACGTAGCGACTTGGTTCGTGTCACCTATTACGATACATACGGCTATCGCAGCCGCACCGGCATCCTCGACGAGGCGCTCCCCGCCTTCAAGCTCCTCAAGCTCCGAGACATCGCCATCGACTTCGACGACATCCAAGACATCGAGCTGCGCGGACGAGCCTAGCCAAGGAAGCGCACCCAGAGCGACGCTTACAGCGTCATGACGTAGTAACCCGCATCTCTCACGGCCGTCTCAAGGACACCGCGATTGATCGGCCGCTTGGAGCGCACACGCGCTGTGTGGTCCGCGTACGTTACCGTAGCCCACACACCATCCAGCGCATTGAGGGCATTGGCTACGTTCTGAGCGCAGCCGTCACAGCTCATGCCGCCGATGAGCAGCTCATCGCTATAGGGATAGTGTGACGCATCGGTATCCACCACAACAACCTTTTTGGCCTTCTTGCCGCTCGCACCATCGCTGCAACAACTCTTCCCGTGTGTCGAAGCGGCAATGCGACGCAGTCCAAAAAACATGCCGACGGCAATGACGGCCAGCACGATGAGATTCGCAGGGTTGAGCAAGTCACTCATGCGCCCCCCTTTCAAGTAGCACTATCTAGATACCCCCATGGGGTGTCCCCATCTTAACCCAAAATCATGTCTGTTCGGTCAATTAGTTTCCCTCTTCAAACTTTTTTGTTGACCATGGCTTACTTTCGTGTATAAGTTTTCCTAGGCTAACAGTTTAGATCCGTAAGGAGCGCCGTGACTCGAACCATAGACATCCCAACGTTTCAGGCAGCAATCGTGCGCAACTGCTCTCCCACGCTCGCGGGCATCAAGCCGGCATCGCTCTTTACCTATCCCGGCGTCTACGCAAGTCAAAACGGCAAGCCCGGCAACCCCCATATCGAAGTGCGTCGTACACATCTCCTTGCCGTCATAGCTCAATGCAACCGAGAACTCCAACCGTTCGGCATCCACACGAGCGTCTTGGTCTGGCGCCCCTGCGGAGCGCTCATCTATGTGTACCGCCCTGCGGACCTCATGCGATACCTCTCCGACCCCCGCGCCACGACGGCGCTTGCCGCCGAAGGTTACGATGTCCACAACCTGCCCGCATCCCTGGTGCATCTCGCCGCGCGCATCACGCTGGCAAGCAGCAATGCCACGGAAAGCGCCTGCGCCGACGGACCATGCGTTCTTGCGCAGAGCGAACCTTGCGGCGACGGCTGCACCTGCGAGTTTCCTCACGAAATTGGCTATTTTTTGGGATATCCCTACGAAGATGTGCGTCAATTTATCGTCCAGCATGGCGAGAACTACAAGGTCTTTGGACCTTGGAAGGTCTACACGAATGTCGGGCAAGCGCTTGCGACGTTCGAATCCTACCGCGCTTGCACGCAACACCTCACCCATGTCTATCAGCAGGGCCATAGCCTGGCAAAACTTGCCCAGGCAACCCGATAGAACATACAAACCGCGGCCGCACGCCGCACAACCGAAAGGACAACACATGAGCAAGATCGCGGTCGTCTACTGGAGCGGCACGGGCAACACCGAGGCCATGGCAAACCTCGTTGCCGAGGGCGCGACGTCAGTCGGCGCCGAGACAGATGTCATCTCCTGCGCCGACTTCTCCGCCGACAAGGCCACCGGCTATGACGCCTTCGCCTTCGGCTGCCCCGCCATGGGCTCCGAGGAGCTCGAGTACGATGAGTTCCAGCCGATGTGGGACGAAGTCAAGGAAACCCTCGGCGACAAGAAGGTCGTCCTCTTTGGCTCTTATTCGTGGGCCGAGGGCGAATGGATGGACAACTGGAAGGCGGATGCCGACGAGGCAGGTGTCAACGTCGTCGATTCCGTCATTTGCTACGACGCCCCCGACGATGAGGGCGAGGCGGCCTGCAAGGCTCTGGGAGCGGAGCTGGCCTAACGAAGCCGGCATAAAGTCTCAAAGCAGCTGACAGCCGAGCACCGCACAACAACAGTCGCTCATGCCCAAACAAAAACGGGGCCGGATACATATCCGGTCCCCGTTTGTTATATCGACAACCTCGAGGCGCCGCTACGAGATATTGCCCAAAAACGCCTTGGTGCGCTCGCTCTTGGGATGGTCAAAGACCTCGCTCGGCGTACCCTCTTCCACGATAACGCCGCCGTCCATAAAGACGACGCGATCGGCGACGTCACGGGCAAAGCCCATCTCGTGCGTCACGACGATCATGGTCATGCCGTCGCGGGCCAAGTCGCGCATAACGCCCAGCACGTCGCGGACGAGCTCTGGGTCGAGCGCGGACGTGGCCTCGTCAAAGAGCATCACGTGCGGGTTCATCGATAGGGCACGGGCGATGGCCACGCGCTGCTGCTGGCCGCCCGAAAGCTGACTCGGCATAAAGTCGATGCGCTCGGCAAGACCAACCTTGGTCAGTTCCTCGACGGCGATCTTCTCGGCCTCTTCCTTGCTGCGCTTGAGCACCTTTTGCTGCGCGAGCATGACGTTCTTTTTGACCGACAGGTGCGGGAACAAATTGAACTGCTGGAACACCATGCCCAAATGCGTACGCACCTTGTTAAGGTCGACGCCCTTGGCGCACATGTTCACGCCCTCAACGACGATCGAACCGCTCGTGGGGTCCTCCAGGCGGTTGATGCAGCGCAGCATCGTCGACTTGCCCGAGCCCGAAGGACCCAACACAACGACAACCTCGCCCTTATGCACGTCCAGATCGATATCGCGCAGAACTACGTTGTCGCCAAAGGCCTTCTGAAGGTTCTTGATGCTGACGACAACCTCGTTGGAATTCGTTTCACTCATGCCAGGACCTCCTTACAGACCGGCGATATGATCGGCGGGCGTGGCGACAACCTGCCCAGCGCTCTTGTTGGGACGCTTTTTCTTGGTCTCGGTCGTCCCCAAAAGCCTCGCCTCAAGACCGCTCACCAAGCGCGCAAGCGGCAGGGTAATAACCAGATAGAACAGGGCGGCAACCACATACGGCGTAATGGAGCCCGTCGTGGCCACGATGGTACGGGCGTTCATGACGATCTCGACCACGCCCACGGCGGCGAGCAGCGACGTATCCTTGTAGAGCAGGATAAACTCGCTGGTCAACGTAGGCAGAACATTGCGGAACGTCTGCGGAATCATAACGTAGAGTAGTGTCTGGAAGGCATTCATGCCCAGCGAGCGAGCAGCCTCGTTTTGACCCTTAGGAATCGACTGAATACCGGCACGGAAGATCTCGCACAGATACGCAGACGAGTTCATGGCCATGACGATGACGCCCAGGACATAATCATCCACCTTGACGCCGGCCAGTGGCAGGCCAAAGAACGCGATATAGATCTGCAGGAACGCCGGCGTGCCGCGGATGATATTCACGTAGATGCCGGCAAGGCAGCGCAGGATGCGCGACTTGGAGATGCGCATGAGCGACAACGCAAAACCGAAGGGAATTGCCAACGGGAACGCCACAAGCACGATCGAGAGCGACATGAGGAAGCCCTTGAAGACGATCGGCAGGCTCTGGACCAAAATAACCGGGTTCAGGAACAGGCGGAGGAACATATTTGAGTTCCACGCCTCGATCCACGGCTGCTCCTTAAGGTCGGCCAGGAAGTTATCGAATGCCGTCACGCCCTTGATCTCCACCGACGGAATCTTGGAGATCTTCTTGGTCGAGCCGTCAGCCAAGATGTAGGTTCCGCTAAAGGCCTCGTCGCCGCCCTCGACGGGGAAGGTCACGCCGTAGACCTCGACACGGAAATAGCCGCCGGCCGGAGCCGTCTCGCCAAAATCGATCTTGAGCGTCTGGCCGTCGACCTTGCACGTAGGCTTCATGGGCGTACGGTCCATGAGGTCATCGCCCGAGAGCATCGTCAATCGCGTGTCATCGGCACCAAACGTCGTGCCGTCGACAAACGTCAGCGAAAGACCGCTCAGCTCCTCGTCGGCATCGGCCTGAACTTCCCAGGTAATTCGCGTCTCGGTGCCGCCGACCACAGCGCTGCCCGAACCGGTATTGGGTCGGGCGGTGATCTTTGCGGTCTCAAGCGCCTGGGCGGTCGTGGGCGCATATGCCCCCGCGTACACCAGCGCGAGCGCCACGGCCATGACGCAGGCTAGCTTTTGGAGCAAGGCGGGCAGTGGAAAACGCTGCTCCGCGGCTCCTTTGTTCAGTCGAGACAAGGTGGCTCCTATCGTAGAAGTTGCCGGCAAAACGAGACGGAAACGCTCTCCGTCAAGAAAAGCGCAAAGGCCCTCTCCGCAAAACGGAAAGGGCCCGCGCGCAATCAAGTGACTATTTTACTTGATGTTGTACTTAGCCATGAGGGCGTCAACGGTACCGTCATCGGTCAGGTCCTTGATGGCCTGGTTGATGTCGTCCTTGAGCTTAGTGTTGCCCTGGTTGATGGCGATGGCGTACTCCTCGCCGGTGCTGATCTGCTTGATGGTCTGGCAGGTGTTGAACTGCTCGGCGGTCAGCTGGCTGGCGACGGAGCGGTTGGTCACCACGGCGTCACCCTTATCGGACTGCAGGGCGCTGAAGCACTCGGTGGCGTCCTTGTAGGGAACAATCTTGGCCTTGGGGAAGTTCTCCTGGGCAAAGGCCTCGGCGGTCGAGCCAGACTGGACGATGATGGTAGCGTCGGCGTTGTTGAGCTTCTCGCTGTAGTTGTCGGCCGTGATGTCGGTGTTATCGACCTTGGTCACGATAGCCTGATCGTCCATGTAGTAGGAATCAGAGAAAGTGACTTCCTTCTCACGCTCGGGCGTGTCGGTGATAGCCGCGATGGAAACGTCATACTTGGCGCCCGAAGCGACGCCCGGAACCAGCGTGTCAAAGTCATTGTTGACATACTCGACATCCAGGCCCAGCTTGTCGCCGATAGCCTTGATGAGCTCAAGGTCAAAGCCCTGATAATCGCCGTTGTCATCCTTGTACTCAAACGGAGCGTACTCGGCAGAGGTGCCGACGGTGAGCGTACCGTCCTTGACGAGTGCATACTCCTTGGAGCCGTCGACCTTCTCGACCTTCGCGTTGTCAGAGCTGCTGGAACCGGCATCGGAACCAGAGGTGGCGTTGGACGAACCACAGCCCGTCAGTGCAAGAGCGAGCGCCATGGCGCCCGTGGCTGCAAACGCGCCAAGCTTCTTGAGCTTCATAATCAGTCTCCTTCCAGTGACCCCGTTTGATTCAGAGGTCTGCAAAAACTGTTGGCTATTATGCACCCGGAATTACGAATCTGCAATGAGAAAACTGATTGAAACAAACCCATAACGTGAATGGAATACTCCACTTAGCAACAGTCATTACTGCTGCAATGACCTTAACAGT
The DNA here is from genome assembly GCA_900546105.1 of uncultured Collinsella sp. GTDB lineage: Bacteria > Actinomycetota > Coriobacteriia > Coriobacteriales > Coriobacteriaceae > Collinsella. The sequence continues at coordinate 1,683 of URBP01000054.1, read as the reverse complement.
TTGATTTCAGCTGCATAACCTGCAAGTTCGTTCGGCGTCTCCAAAATAAATGGAAGTGCACGCAAGCGGCTATTCGATACAATATTCTGCATAACCTGCATACCGCCACCAAACTCTTCACTACCCAGGTAGCCCTTGCCAATGCACTCGTGGCGATCCTTATGGGCGCCGCAGGGGTTCTTGGAGTCATTGATATGCACGGCGCGCAAGCGCTCGATACCCACCACGCGGTCGAACTCGTCGAGTACGCCGTCCAGATCATGGATGATGTCGTAGCCGGCATCGCTCACATGGCAGGTGTCCAAACAAACGCCCAGCTTATCGGATAGCTCTGGACACTTGGCGGCAACGCCCTCGATAATGCACGCCAGCTCTTCAAAGCTACGGCCCACCTCGGTGCCCTTACCCGCCATGGTCTCGAGCAATACCGTCGTCTGCTGTCCCTCAAACATCACCTGGCACAGCGTGTCGACAATCATCTGAATGCCGGCGTCTGCCCCCTGTCCCACATGCGCACCGGGATGGAAGTTGTAGTAGTTGCCGGGCAGTGCTTCCAGACGCTGCAAATCTTCCGCCATAGCCTCCAAGGCAAACTCGCGCGCTCGCTCCTTAGCGGAGCAGGGGTTATAGGTATACGGGGCATGCGCCACCAGCGGTCCAAAGTCGTTTTGCGCCATAAGCTCGCGCAGAGCCGCCACGTCATCCATGTCAAGGTCTTTTGCCTTGCCACCGCGCGGGTTGCGCGTAAAGAACGCAAAGGTATTGGCACCAATGGACAACGCCGTCTCCCCCATTGCCCGATAGCCCTTCGTCGTCGAAAGATGACACCCGATCGTTAGCATCTCCAGCTCCCCCTCATCAGTTGCGGTGAAATACGGTCTATTGGTGCCTTATTTTGGCGCAAACAGACCGTATTCCACCGCAAGATATAAAAGGGGCATCAGGGGCACGGTCCGCCGAGCCCCCTTGAGCAGCAGCACCGCAGCCTAGAGCGTCAAGCGAATCGCATCGATGATCTGCGCGCAGCGCTGTGTGGCGGCAAGGGGCATGACGGGACTCTCGAGTTTCCCCGCCCGGATGAGCTGAGTCGCATGCGAAGCTTCGCCGTAAAAATCATCGACCTCAAATGGGGCGTCGATTTCGAGCACTCGACCGTCGGAGTACTTCACATGGGCGAGCTCGGGGCGATGGAGGCGCTCGATTTCCAACGAACCCCGTTCGCAGGCAATCGTTAAGCGGCTTTCATATGCTGCTTTGCCGTCGCACACCATATGAATGGGTATACCGCCGACACTCATATGAATCTCATCGGCCCAATCCACGCGGCCGCCCGATACGTCACGCCAGCGAACTTCACGAGACGAAACATCGCACGCACCCGCAAGCAAATCCTCAAACCACCCGACCGCATAGCAGCCCATGTCATATAGACAGCCGCCCTGCAACGGATCGAGCAGATAACTCGAAGGGGACTCACCATAATCGAGTTTTTGCACGCTTTCGATCGAGACGATACAGCCGAGCTCGCCCGACGCAAGCAAGTCCTCCACGCGAGTGCGCATCGGGCAAAACCGATTCTTCATCGCCTCCATAAACAGCACGCCGCACTCGCGAGAGGCGGAGGCAATCGAGAGAGCCTCTTCCTCACTCAAAACGGCCGGCTTTTCGCACAGCACGGCCTTT
>URBP01000053.1 GCA_900546105.1 uncultured Collinsella sp. | reverse complement strand
ATCAAAGTTCGCCTTCGCAAAGTCGGCATTATTGCTATCGGCGGCCGAGACAAGCTTTTCGAGTGCGTCGGGCGCCATAAAGTCATCGGACTCCAAGATACCAACGTACTTGCCACGCGCCATCTCCAAACCGTGGTTCATCGAGTCGCCGTAGCCGCTGTTGGCCTTGTCGATCATCTTGACGCGCCCATCGCGCTCCATATACTCGCGGATAATCGCGGGCGAGTTGTCGGTCGACCCGTCGTTAATGCAGATGATCTCAATATCCTTGAGCGTCTGCGCCAGGGCGGAATCGAGGCACTCGCGCAGGTAGCGCTGAACATTGTAAATGGGGATAAGCAGCGACAGAACAGGGCTGCCAGAGGCGTTAGTAGACAAATGTGCTCCTTAGGAAATACCTGTCGTTTCATGGTATCAAAGGGTCAGCGCGCCAGCGGGCGTTTATATAATCTATGGAGCCCGCAGAGGAAAAACCGATACGAAAGGACGTCATGCAGCCCAAAGCCGCACGCAATATATCCATCGAAGCGCTGCGCTTGATCGCGGTCGCCGGCATCGCGGTATTCCACACGTTTCAGTGGACCTTCCAAGCGACCTGCGTCGGCGTCGTGGAATATGTGCCGCTTGCGATGTTCCCCTATTCCGGCGTGCTCGGTTTTATTAACCTGCTGGGCTGCTGGGCCAACGAGGTCTTCTTTATGATCTCGGGCTATTTTCTCATCGCCTCAGCCGCGCGTGCTTGGGACGGTGGGGCAACGTGGAAATCGCAAATGCGACGGACGGTGCAGCGCCTTGGCAAGGTCGTTATGCCCACTGCGTTTTATTGCCTCGTGGCACTCGCGTGGTCCACGGTCGTCTCCCCCATTCCCGATGTTACCCTCAGCACGCACTACTGGTACACGCTAGGCCTTGAGTTTATCTGGGTCTATGCCGCCACGGTCTTCATGGCGCCATGGTTTGGACTGGCTAAGAGTCGACTCTCCCAGAAGAGCTACACGGCGACGGTCATCGCTGTTGGCATCCTCGCATTTGCTGTTAACGGGTATTTAGCCGTTATGAGTACGACAAGCGCCGGCGAGTTTTCTTGGCTCCAGAAACTCATGAGCGCCGTCACGTACGTTATCGCGTTTTTGATTAGCGGACTGCTCCGCGACGTAACCGGCGCCATAGATTCGGACAAGGCGGGCGCCTTAGGCACGCGGTCGCTCGCAGCGGTTTTGGCGCTCGCCACCATCCTGGATGGAGCACTCTCCTTCACCGACAACCTCACGGCGATGGCAGTCCTCTCCTACAAATCAACCTCGTTGATCTCGTTTGCCCTCGCTGCCGCCTCCCTGCTCTTTGCGGCAACCCGACGCAGTGCCTCAGGCAATCCGCGGACTGCAGGTGTCATCGTCACCTTATCGACCGCCACGCTCGGTTTCTATGTGATGCAGTCGCTCACCAGTAGCCTGTGGCGTCCCGTCTTCAATACGTTGCTCACAAACATACTGGTCAGCCAAAACAGCCCGGCAGCTATATGTATCATCACGGGTACCGTCATTAGCATCGTCTTTGCTCTGTCGCTCCTCATCATCGATGCAGCTAGAAGCCTTATCGCTCGCAAGCTCAAGCGGCAATAGACACGCTGCCGTCAGACGCTAAAGCCGCTGCAGCCGTGGCAGGTTCCTGCGTTTTATTCAAAGCTTGCCGACAAGGTGCGCCGAGCCTTTACAATAGGACAGTCCCAAGGACGTATTCGATAGCTTCCGTGCAGCGCATGCCCGCCGCGCGTGAAAGGATATATTGCCCCATGCCTTCAACCCTTCCCGCTCCCATCGATAAGCTCGCCATCGTCGTCGTTACGTACAAGCGCCAGGAACTCCTGGCCAACTTGTTCGACTCCATGACCGAGCTCACGGCAACGCCCTGGCGCATCGTGATTGTCGATAACGAGAATTCGCGCGAGACCGAGGCCATGTGCACTGCATTCAACGAGCGCCTGGCCAACCTGTGGGGCATCGACACCGTGCAGCCCGACGCGCAGGGCGGCACCGACCGTGTCATCTACGCCCCGCAGCTCGAAAACGGCGGCGGTGCGGGCGGCTTCTCCGCTGGCACTAAATGCGCATACGATCTGGGGGCCCAGTGGTTCTGGGTGATGGACGACGACGTGCTCGTCATCCCCGAAGGCATCGAGCGCCTGGCCAAGTGGACCGACCGCTACGATGTTATCCAGGGTTCGCGCCTGGACTTCGATGGCGGCGCCTTCTTTTGGCAATACCAACTCATCCTTTCGCTCGGCATTCCCAACCCTGTCGCCAAGTGGGACTTGGGCCCCGAGGGCTACCGCGCCATGAACCAGCTGTGCTTTGAGGGTGGCATGTTCTCGCGCCGCGTGGTCGACAAGATTGGCCTGCCCGACGCGCGCTTCTTTATCTACGGTGACGACGCCTGCTACGGCTACGTGGCCAGCCAGCACTTCCCCGCCGCCGTTGTTGCCGACGTGGTGCTCAAGCGCGCCCGCGCCGTCTCTAACTGGGACATCGCCGGCAAGCGCCAGCTCAACTCTACGAGCGACACCAACCGCTACTACATCATGCGCAACCGCGGTTATCTGGCCCGCTACATGCAGATCTACGGCGACTACCACCCTGTGCTGTTCCGTCTGGGCAACGCCGCGACCTTCTGCAAGGAATTCATTCGCCTGGCCGCCGTTGACAAGTGCTTTAAGACCGGTATTCCGGCGCTGCGCCGTGGCATGAAGGACGCCCGCAAGATCGTCAAGGACCCCAACTGGAAGCCCATGCCGCCCCTGATGGACGCGGAGCAGTAAAGGGCTTTCGCCCGCCGCTACAGTCGTTGGCACACCACGGACACACGCTGACCGTCAAAGCCAAAGCCCCAACGCATGCGCCCGACGGCGGGGCGCGGCACGCGGATATCATCGATGCCGTCGCGCTCTATGTCGAGCAGCGCCTGAACCGCCAACAGTTCCAGGCCCAGGGCATCGACGCCAGGGTCGTACATCATGTTGATCGTTATCAGCGGACGTTCATCGAGCATACCGATCGTATCGGCTATGTCGAACGCGGCGCCCGTAGGAAAAACCTGGATGTCCCAGCGATCCGCGCCACACTTTCGCCTCGAAGCAGGATTGGCATAGCCCGGCAATCCAAAGCAGAGTCCTTGCAAGAGTAGGTGATATGGCAGCGGTGTATCTGGGTCGGTCGCACCGATTCCTGCATCTCCCAAGATGCGGCTTAGCGCCCGCCTCACGGTATCCTCGTTCCCATGGCACAGCCCGTCGCGAAACGCATCGACGTCTCGAATGTCTTCTGCAGCGCACTCAAACCACTCAATAATCACTAGACGCAAGGCCTGGCGAAGCTCGTTATTGGGCAATCGCAAAGCACGGAAGCGATCGCCATGCTCTGGCTCCTCAGTCATATCCGTCGTGAGAAAACCGGACAGATACAGCGCTGTCCACATGCCATCGTCAGGCGAGACATCTGGCTCTGCAGTGCCCAAACAAAGCGGGGCCTCAGCGCACCCATGGGCCTCGAGCAAATCAAATGAGACCGAAAGGCGGTCGAGATTCCACCCGGCAACTACCCTACTCAGGCAATCGGCATATCCATACAGATCGGCACGCACAGGCGCCGTGCAGCCTCGGCCCAGAAAACCGATCACACGCTCTGGACTCGAGCAATAGGCCCTGCCAAACCGATACCCCTCGAGCCATTCACGCGCATCATTCAGGTATTCCTCGCGCCCAGCATGATTCAAAAGAGCCTCGACCTCGGCATCCGAAAAACCGAACCAACGGTCACACCACGCCGACAGCGGCGTCGTCAGACAATACGAGCAGCCGCGCGAAGAAAGCGCCGCTTCGGCAGGACCGGGACACTCCCCCATCAGACAAGCAAAGCGTAGCGAATGGCCCGCGGCAGCAATGGCGTCAAACAGCACACGGTCAAGTAGTTCTGCCGGATCGGCGTCGGAAGCGTCCCTCGCGCTCGCATGGCGAGACCACGCCGCATCGTACTCATCAACGAGCAATACAACCTGCTCATCGCAGGCAATCTCCAGCAGCTCTATAAGCACACCGAGCACCGAGTCAACCTCGTCCGCGCTCGCCACGCCACGCGCGACACGTTCGATGTGACGCACCTTATCTCGAGCTAAATCCGGAGCCTCCAAGAGAGCCAACAAGCGAGCGCACTCGCCCGAAAGGGCATCGCGCACGACGCCGGCAACAGCGGGGCCACGCCTCGCAGCGCCAGAAAAGTCCAGCGATATCACCGGATAGCAAGCATACTCATCCCGATAGCGCCCACCGTCCGCATCCCAAATCTGAGCATCGGCAAACGAGATCCGACCGGCGCGACCGACCGCCGGACGCTCCAGAAAAGCCCTGAGCATCGACAAGTTCATGCTCTTGCCAAAACCCTCGGGTCGACAGCACACCACAACGGACGCGTCACAGTCCAACACATCGGCAATAAACATGGTCTTGTCGACCAGTATGCAACGACCAATGGCATCGGCAAAACCATGCACACCGACCGGCAAAACTGCATCATCGACATGGTTGACAAGCCGTACGCCAAAAGTATCGGCACTGTTGCAATACTCCTGTTCAGACACCGTAACTTCTCCCTAAAACGCAGCACGAAGCCCATTGTAGCGAGCAGTTCAAGTGCAACGCTGGATCCGTGCAAAGGCATCGGGCAACGGTAGGAACAAAGGCCTTGAGGGGGCATAACAAATCGTTGTGCAACAAAATGGGGCCCGATGCATCTGCACCGGCCCCCATTGCGAATCTTTAGTTGTCGGGCAACCGAAAGGGACTACTCCTCGGAGTCGTTCTGCCCAGCAGCCTTCTTTTGCTGATCGAGTTTATGCTTGCCACTCACAATAGACGTGGCGCCCAGCGTGGCCAAGCTTGCACTAGCAAGGCTCGCCATCACAATCAGATCGCCCGTCTTGGGCATGTTGCCGCCCGAGGACTTGGTAGTTGTAGTCGTCGTGGTCGTGGTGGTCACCGTTTTGGAGTCATTTTGCTCTTGGACCTGGTTGTCAGCACCGCTCTTGTCGTCGTCTTCGGACTGTTTCTTTTCGCCCTCGGCCTTGCTCTCGTCCTTCTTCTCAGATTCAGACTTCTTATCCTCGTCCTTCTTCTGAGCGGATTTGTCGTCCTTCTCCTCAGAGCTAGAACCCTTATCAGATTCGTTCTTCTCGGAAGCCATGTCCTTGGAGTCGCCCTTTGCGGCCTCGGTCTTTTCCGTGGAAACCTGATCAGAGTTGTCCTTGTTCTGGGTCGAGCCGTTATTGACGCCAGCCATCAGCGAAGAACCCAGCGTAGAACCAAGCTGCTCGGAGAAAGAAGGCTTCTTGTCCGGCGAAGCAACGGGAGCGTTCGGCGCCTTATTCGAGTCGTCCTTGGAAGCATCGGAATCAGGGGTCGTGTCAGAGCCGGAGCCGTTGTTAGAGCCGGTGTCAACGGACGAATCGCTCGAGCCGGTAGATGAGTTAGAGGTGTCAGCGCCGGTCGAACAAGAAGCGTCGCTGTCCGTATTGCCGGCAGAGCTTGAAGACGAATCGCCCGCAGCAGAGCCGTTCGAATCGGAGCCGTTCGAGGTAGAGCCGTCGTTGGTAGTGCCACCAGCAGAGCCATTACCGTCAGCATCGGTCGAGGGCGCATCCATCCTGTCATCGTTGGCATCGTCACTCGAGTCGTCATTCGAATCAGGTGTCGGCGAGGGCGCCGGCGTAGGCTCGGGCTGCACGGGCGTCGCAGCGGCAGCCTCGTCCACGGCGATATAGACCAGGCAGTCCTTGAGCTCATTGCGGTAGCGGTTCTTCCAGCCCTCATGATACTGGGGCTGGCTCGAATACTTGGTCGCCACGTTATTGACCACGCTATTGGAGAGCGCCGTCACAAACTCTCGGTCGGACATACCGTTGGAAAGATTCGCCCAGCGGAAAAAGTCCCTGCAGCCACCGGTGCCGCACATGTTGGTGATGCTCCACACCATGCCCTTGACGCAACCGGCGCGGCCCGAAATATCAATACCCAGGCCGCTCTTGAGCCACGCCTCGGTCACCGCATAGTACGAGTTGTACGCATAGGCATCTTGAAGTGCTGAGAACTCAACAGGATCGGTGCTGTAAGCACCCTGGAAAGCCTCCTGCGCGATACGGCCCAGCTCGGTGAGCTGACCGTTCTCGGACATGGGATTGTTCGCGTTGGAAATTTCGCTGCCGCGATCAATCGCATCCTTGAGCATGCAGTATTTTTCGGGGTTGTAGTTGTAGACCTGCTTCATAAACGGAATGAGCGACCAGCGGCGATCAAACTGATAGTAGCCCAGTGCGTTATAGCCGTCACCATACGAAAAGCCCTGGTTGTAATTACCATGGCTCTCGTACTTGGTAAAGTACTTCATCTCGGGAGTCACGTTGACAAACGAAACGCCCTGGACCGACCTCAGCACGCCCGAGAAGGACTGCTGGGTGTAGAGACCCTTATCGATATCGGTGGCATCCGAGGCAACGCCTGGCGTGGGCTCCTCGGCAGCGGCGGGTGCCGGCGCGGAAACGGCACCAAACGAAAGCGCCAGCGTCAGGCCCGCGACAATCGCAGAATGCTTGGGCTGCATAAGATCCTCCCTGCATTGGTGTAGTTAAAGTTCAGTTTGCAAAGATAAAAATAAGTATTGCAGCTCGCCCGTTGTTGCACAACAACCCCTCGGTAAACGGCAACAACCCTCCGCGAAATCGTAAGGAATTAGACAAACTGGTCGTCGGGCGCCAACAGAAGCTCGCCGTAACGTTTCGTCAGCCCGTCTCTCAACTGGCAGAAAGCGGGAATATAGACGTTCAAGATGCGATGAATCAAATCTTGAGCGAGCTTGTTGTCGTAGATATGGACGTTCGTATTGCGGTCTCTGAGCATATCCAGCCAGGCTGCCTCATCAATAAAGTCGTAGAATCGGTAGGACTCCTTCAAGATGGCACGAGGAGACCCCGACGCGGCAAGCGTGGCACCCTCATACTCGAGCAGACGCTTAAGGAGCTTCCAGCTCAGTTCAAATTGAAGATTGAACTTATTAATCAAACCACTCTGAACAAAATCATTGTTGAGATCCTGATTGGGCGCATCCTCAAGATTCGCCAAGGCGCTGACAAAGTTCTCATATTTTTTCATACAGAATCACACCATCCCTGGCAATTTCATCGAGCAATTGACGCGATAAGGACTCGTCGAGATTGACGACATCTACATCTAAAAGAGTATCAAGACGCTCCTCGATCAAATATGACAACCGGCCGAAATCCCGGCAACCTGCTACGGCGATGTCAATATCGCTCTTAGGCAAGTTGTCACCTCGAGCGCGGGAACCAAACAGCACAACCTTCTCGGCGTCACATTCCCGAGCAAAAACTTCGATTTGCTTATACACCTTGTCGAGAGATGCCATTTGCAGTCCTACAGCTTAATGTCAAAGTTGATCTCGGGGACGGCGGCCAGGTCGGCCAACGTCACGCCGTCGACGTACTTTTCGATCACGTCGTCCAGACCGCGCCAGAACTTGACGGTCGAGCAAAGGTCGCTGCGGGCGCAGCTGTTGTCGATGCCATCGCACGCCACCGGAGCCGTGCTGCCCTCAACGGCACGCAGGATGTCGCCGGCGCGCACCTCGGCCGGGTCCTTGGCCATCATGTAGCCGCCGCCCTTGCCGCGCACGCTCTTAAGCAGGCCCGCCTTCATAAGCGGACGAACCAGCTGCTCCAGATACTTTTGCGAGATATGCTCGCGGTCGGCAACCTCGCGCAAGGCAATCTTGCCCTCGGCGTCGCCCAGCGCCGCGATATAGATCATTAACCGGAGGGCATAGCGGCCCTTGGAAGAAATGAGCATACCTACCCTCCCGTTGTTCCTGGGACAAAATACCAGGCTTGTTTGTCCCAAATCTTATGCGCGCGGGGCAAACAATCCTGGTTATTATGTCACGCATCTAAAAAGTCGAGTGAATTAGTCGGGTTTTCCCTTGACTAACGCCGAACCCATAGTAACTTTATTCCGAGAAGATTCCTAGGGTTTAGTACACCTATGAGTACACCATATACAGAGAGGGACAGCATGAGCGCAAATCCGCTGCTTTCCATCGAGGGTCTGACCGCCTCCGTGGACGAGAAGACCATCCTCCACAATGTCAACCTCAACGTCGCCGCCGGCGAGACCCACGTGCTGATGGGCCCCAACGGCGCCGGCAAGTCCACCCTCGGCCACCTGGTCATGGGCGACCCCGTCTACACGGTCAACGACGGCCGTATCGTCTTTGACGGCCAGGACATCACCGAGCTCACCACCGACAAGCGCTCGCGCGCCGGCCTGTTCCTGAGCTTCCAGGCCCCGGTCGAGATCCCGGGCGTGCCGCTGTCGAGCTTTTTGCGCGCCAGCATCGCCGGCCGCCCCGGCCTGGAAATGAAGGGCAAGGAGTTCCGCCGCCGCGTGAAGGAGCTCGCGGCCGAGCTCAACATGGATACCGCCTATCTCAACCGCGAGCTGGGCGTGGGCTTCTCGGGCGGAGAGAAGAAGAAGGTCGAGATGCTCCAGCTTCTGCTGCTGCAGCCCAAGCTCGCCATTCTGGACGAAACCGACTCCGGCCTGGACGTCGACGCTCTGTCCACCGTCAGCCACGGCATGGACGCCTACCGCAAGAGCTGCGACGGCTCCATGCTCATCATCACGCACAACACGCGCATCTTGGAGCACCTGGATGTCGACCGCGTCCACGTTATGGTCAAGGGCCACATCGTGCGCGAGGACGACGCCTCGCTCATCCCCTGGATCGACAAGAACGGTTTTGAGACCTTCGAGCGCGAGGCCGCCGAGCAACGCGCCAAGGCCGAGGCCGCCGCTGCCGAGCAGCAGGCGTAAAGGGGCGACGCAATGACCAAGAACCGCACCGAGGTCGCGGACATCGACCGCAGCCTCTACGACTTCACCTATGGCGAGGAGGGATTCGAGCGCCTCGACGCCGGCATCACGCCCGACATCGTGCGCGAGATCAGCGCCAAGAAGGACGAGCCGCAGTGGATGCTCGACCTGCGCTTAAAGTCCCTCGAGATCTTCAATCGTTTTCCCGACCCGACGTGGGGTCCCTCCATCGAGGGCTTGGACATGGACAACATCGTCACCTACGTCAAGCCCAACACCGACCAAAAGCACGACTGGGAGTCGGTGCCCGACGACATCAAGAACACCTTTGAGCGCCTGGGCATCCCCGAGGCCGAGCGCAGCTACCTGGCAGGCGTCGGCGCGCAGTACGACTCCGAGCTGGTCTACCACAACATGCAGGACACGGCGTCCAAGATGGGCATCGTGTACTCCGGTATCGAGGAGGCTCTGCACGACCCGCAGTGGGAGCCGCTCATCCACGAGAAGTTTATGACGCTCATCCCGCCCACCGACCACAAATTTGCGGCCCTGCACGGCGCCGTATGGTCGGGCGGCTCGTTTGTCTACGTGCCCAAGGGCACCAAGCTCGATTTTCCGCTGCAGAGCTACTTCCGCCTCAATGCCAAGGGTGCCGGCCAGTTTGAGCACACGCTCATCATTGTCGAGGACGATGCCGACCTGCACTTTATCGAGGGCTGCTCCGCGCCCAAGTACAACGTGGCCAACCTCCACGCCGGCGCCGTCGAGCTCTTTGTGGGCAAGCGTGCGCACCTGCGCTACTCGACCATCGAGAACTGGTCCAAGAACATGTACAACCTCAACACCAAGCGTGCGCGCGTGGACGAGGACGGCGACATCGAGTGGATCAGCGGCTCCTTCGGCAGCCACGTGGGCTACCTCTACCCCATGAGCGTGCTCAACGGCCGCCGCGCCCGCTCGAGCTTTACCGGCATCACCTTTGCCGGTGCCGGCCAGAACCTCGACACCGGCTGCAAAGTCGTGCTCAACGCGCCCGATACTTCGGCAACCGTCGAGACCAAGGGTATCTCCAAGAGCGGCGGCATCCAGACCTTCCGCAGCTCCATCGTGGCCACGCCTAAGGCCGAGGGCTCCAAGGCAACCGTGAGCTGCCAGTCGCTCATGCTCGACGACCAGAGCCGCTCCGATACCATCCCCGCCATGGACATCCGCGCCAAGAACGTCGATATTGGCCACGAGGCCACCATCGGCCGCATCGGCGACGACAAGGTGTTCTACCTGATGAGCCGCGGTATCTCGGAAGAAGAGGCCCGCACCATGATCGTCAACGGCTTTGCCAACCCGGTCTCCAAGGAGCTGCCGCTGGAGTACGCCGTCGAGATGAACAACCTGATCAAGCTCGAGATGGAAGGAGCGATCGGATAATGAAACAGGAAACCAACACCGCTGCCACCACACTCGAACAGGTCAACGCGATGCCCGCAGCAACCTGGGGCTGGTTGAAAATGAACCAGACCAAGCTCGAGCTCTCTGACGAGCTTGCCGCCGCTCCCGCCGAGTCCATTGAGGTCGAGGGCTTGGATGAGCAGTTTACTGGCGTGACAGACGCGTTCGACGCCGCCATGGAAGCCATGGCCGAGCGTTTCCCCGAGCGTCGCGCCTCCGCCCCCGGCGACGCCGCCGACCGCGCCCGCATCACGCCCGAAACCGAGCTCGACGTGCCCGCCACCTCCGTCTACCAGGCCGGCGCCATCAAGCTGGAGGAGGAGCTCTCCCCCGCTGAGGCCTTCGAAACCGGCATGGGCGAGGCTGCCTACGCCTACTTGGCCGAGCACGCTACCAAGCGCATCGTCATCGATGCGCCCGCATACAAGCACGCGACGGTTACCGTGCGTGTGAGCGGTGTCGATGCCGCCGCGGCCATCGCCGCCGTCGACGTCGTCGCCCGTCCCCAGTCGACACTCGACCTGCAGATCGCCCTGGACTCCCCCGTTGCCGGCGAGGGCGTCGTGGGTTCCGTGCTACGCGTGTGCGCCCACGAGTACGCCACCGTCAACGTGGCCTGCACGCAGACGCTCGACGATAGCTGGATCGCGCTCGACGACACCGGCCTGTTCCTGGACGAGGGCGCGCGCGTCAACGTGCAGCACACCGTCTTGGGTGCTGGCGCCAGCGCCACCGGCCTTGCCGGCGACCTGCTGGGCGATACCGCCAAGGTCACCATCGATACCGATTACCTGGGCGCCCGCGAGCAGGTGCGCGACTTTAACTACGAGCTGCGCCACCGCGGTCGCAAGACCGAGTGCGAGATCGACGCCAACGGCGTGCTGACCGGTACGTCCAAGAAGGTCTACCGCGGCACCATCGACCTCGTGCACGGCTGCAAGGGTGCAACCGGCACCGAACGCGAGACGGTGCTTTTGGCCAACAAGGGCGTCGACAACAAGACCGTTCCCGTCATCCTGTGCGACGAGGACGACGTCGCCGGCAACCACGGCGCCACCATCGGCCACGTCCGCGACGAGCAGCTGTTCTACCTCGCCTGCCGCGGCCTTGACCAAAACGCCGCCGAGGACCTGTTCATCCGCGCCAAACTGGAGGACGCCGCACTTTCCGCAACCGACGAGCGCACCCGCGCCGCCGTCGTCCGCCTGGGCAACAACCTGATCGACAACTTTGAAGAGGAGCTCGTATGATCGACACCGAGCACGTTAAATGCGATACCTGCACCGCCCCCGAGCCCATGGAGCTCGATGCCAGCGACGAGGCTTCGCGCGGCTGGCCCACCGTGGACATCGAGACCAACCCCTACAAGGCCCAGTTCCCGCTGTTCCAGCAGCACCCCGAGATCGCCTTCCTCGATAGCGCCGCCACCGCGCAGCGCCCTGCCTGTGTGCTCGACGCCGAGCGCGACTTCTATCAGCGCATGAACGCCAACCCCCTGCGCGGCCTGTACTCGCTGTCCGTCGAGGCCACCGACGCCATCGCGAAGGTGCGCCAGCAGATCGCCGACGTCATCGGCGCCGCCCAGGCCAACGAGGTCGTCTTCACCCGCAACACGAGCGAGTCGCTCAACCTGGTCGCCAAGAGCTTTGCGCCCACGGTCCTCGAGCCGGGCGACGAGGTCGTCATCACCATCATGGAGCACCATTCCAACCTGATTCCGTGGCAGCAGGTCTGCCGCGAGACCGGCGCCAAGCTCGTCTACCTCTACCCCACCAAGACCGGTCTACTCACCACCGAGGAGGTTCTGTCCAAGGTGGGCCCCAAGACCAAAATCTTGGCCGTGGGTCAGGTGTCTAACGTGCTGGGCGTCGAGAACCCGGTCAAGAATCTCGGCAAGCTCGTGCACAAGTACGGCGGCTACCTGGTCGTCGACGGTGCGCAGTCGCTGCCGCACATGCCGGTCGATGTGGCCGACCTGGGCGCCGACTTCTTTGCCTTTAGCGCGCACAAGGCCATGGGCCCCATGGGCATCGGCGTGCTGTGGGGCAAAATGGACCTGCTCAACGCCATGCCGCCCATGCTCACCGGCGGCGAGATGATCGACTCTGTTACCGAGCAGGACGCCGTCTGGGCGCCCGTTCCCGAGAAATTCGAGGCCGGCACGCAGGACGCCGCCGGCATCTTCGCCACGGGTGCGGCACTCGACTACCTGGTCAACACGGTGGGTTACGAGAACATCCAGGCCCGCGAGCAGGCACTCGTCCACTATCTGATGGGCGAACTCATGCAGCTCGACTTTGTCCAGATCATCGGCTCCATCTATTGGGATAACCACCACGGCGTCGTGAGCTTTAACGTCAAGGGCATCCACCCGCACGACGTCGCGAGCATCATGGACATGGACGGCGTCTGCATCCGCGCCGGTCACCACTGCGCGCAGCCGCTACTCACCTGGCTGGGCGTCGAGAACCTCGCCTGCTGCCGCGCCAGCGTGGCCTTCTACAACGACAAGGCTGACATCGACAAGTTCATCGCCGGCCTGCATCACGTTTGGAGCACGTTCAATGGGTAATCTGTACACCTCCACCACATTTATGGAGCACAACTCGCACCCCGACTATAAGTACGAGATGGATGCTCCCACGCACGAGCACGACGGCATCAACCCCAGCTGCGGAGACGAGCTCACCTTGCAGCTACGCGTCGAGAATAACGTGATCAAGGAGGCCTCCTTCACCGGCCACGGCTGCGCCATCAGCCAGGCAAGCGCTGACATCATGGCCGACCTCATCACCGGCGAGACCGTTGAGGAAGCTCGCCGCCTGGCAGAGCTCTTCCTCGCCATGATCCGTGGCGAGCAGCTCTCCGAGGAAGACCTGGAAGACCTGGACGAGGCTGCCCAGCTTCAGGACATCTCGCACATGCCCGCCCGCGTCAAGTGCGCCGAGCTCGCCTGGCGCACCCTCGACGGCATGCTCACGGGACAAAATAATCAGTAGTACTTGTCCCAAATCTTTAGTATTTTGTTGGCCGAATCGCTTGACAAGAGCGGTTCGGCCATTTTCTATTCCGAGCCCTCAGCCTGAGTCTTCACCCGAGCATAAGCGCGCACGATACGAGAGACGGTACTCTTGCTGATTCCCGTATAGCGTTCAATCTCGCGCACCGTAAAACCGGCATCGTGCAATCCAAAAATAACGGTATCGCGCTGCGCCGGCGGTGCAGCTTTAACCCCGTTGAGCGGAACCCCGAGGCGCTTCGCCAACTTGTCGGCAAAGGCGTGGCGTTCCCACTCCGTCTCTTTCATATCGCCCAGCGCTGGCTCGCCGCCGTCGGGCATCGACAGCGAATGGGTAATAAAGCCCTCGGCAGAACCAAAAAGCTCAAGCACGCAAGAAGGATCAGAAAATCCCCTCGCGACATCAGCCGCGTCACCGTCGTAAGCGCACAAATGCTCCGCAAAGCTGCTCCAGGGATAACGCTCGATTAGGCTAACGCCCGCCTCCTGTGGATCGGCGTGTACGGAGCGAATAGCCTCCATCACCTGCCAGTCGGTATCGAGCGAGCGCCGGTCAAAACGGTTCTGGAACAGATGGCCTGTGCGCCCCGTGCGTTTATTGAACCGCCGCGCGTACGTCAAAAGCAGCCGGTGCATCGCCGCGCTCATCCTGTCCTCGTAATCTGCAAGCACCAAATGCACGTGATTGCCCATAAGGCACCAGGCGATAACCGTCACGCCCGCCTCACGGCAGCAGTCGCGCATCAGCTCCAAAAACTCCCACCGGTCTTCATCGCCCTCAAAGATGAGCTGCTTGTCCGTACCGCGGGCACAGACATAGTAAAAGCCAGTAACCGTTCTCCAAACGCGCTGCATGGCGCTCCCTTCGCCGGGATCTGCTTGCCATCCAATACAGCACGATTGAAGCGTGCCATCAAAACATTCACGCAAAACAATACACTCGCGCGGCCAAAGGCAGTAAACGGGCGGTGAACGGCACCGTTGCAACAGGTCAACCCATGCAACGCTTACAAGAGCTGACCAAAATCTTACCAAAATCGGACCCCCTCTACGGAAGTTCACGACCACAGAACATAGAGTTAAACCGTTTCAATTAAAACTTCCGGACTTCTCGCTACGAAAACTGAGCCGTTCGCCGAATATTCCGTGCATTTCGCGGTATTATAGGGGCTGCATGTCATGTCCCTTTCGAAGGGTCGCCCGGCAATCGCCAGCCACGACCCTCAGACGGGACGCCAACACGATAGAGAGGAGAGGCATGCAGTACTCACAGGAAGTGGAGAACATGTGCCCCGTTGCCAAGGGTGCATACCACGGCCCCGCACCCATCCCCGAGGAGGGCAAGTGGGTCCAGGCTAAGGAGATTTCCGACATCTCCGGTCTTACGCACGGTGTGGGTTGGTGCGCACCTCAGCAGGGCGCCTGCAAGCTCACGCTGAACGTCAAGGACGGCATCATCGAGGAGGCCCTCGTTGAGACCATCGGCTGCTCCGGCATGACCCA
>URBP01000052.1 GCA_900546105.1 uncultured Collinsella sp. | reverse complement strand
AGCTGCGGAAAAGCGGGACCCGTTCAGGCTGTTGCGTTGAGATTGAAAATCAACCCTTTAAATGCACTAATATTAGAAGCGTGATGTCTGTGGCACCCATTTGGCGTTTGACCTGCTGTTGAGTTGGCTGCTGGCGTCCTGTTCGTATGGATGTCGAGCGAAACGAGGCGGCGATGGCTCAGCCCAAGATTCTTCTCACACGCATCGACGACCGTTTCATTTACGGGCAAGACGTTGAGCTGTGGAACGAAGCCGTGGGTTCCAACCTCGTCCTGATCGTTAACGACGAGATTGCGGCGGATTCGCGCAAGTGGGCGCCTATGAGGGTCGCGGCGCCCGAGGGCGTGTGGACGCGGTTTTTCTCGGTGCAAAGGACCATCGACATCATCCATACCGCAACGCCGCGTCAATGGATTCTAATCATGGTGGTCTCACCCGCGGATGCATTGGCACTGGTGAAGGGCGGCGTGCCAATAACCAAGATCAGCATCGGCCATATGCAGGCAGGGGAGGGCAAGCGCTCTGTAACGCCTGCCGTTGCCGTAGACGATACGGACATCGCCGCCTTCAAAGAGCTGCAAGAGCTCGGCATAGAGCTAGAAATCCGCTACCTCTCCAGCTCCAATCCCGACCCCATCGACAATTTGTTCAACTGATCCCTTGGGGACGGAGGAAAACAGATCATTTTGCCCTTGCGAGGGATGCGCGCGATGCCGCCTGTCAAAAACTATGCCCATTTACTACGTTTGATCGGCTATCGCCGAGCATGTCGAATTTGGGAAAAACAAAACCGCAGGTAGACGGCTCGCAAATTTAGCAAAAATCGGTGCATGGTCGAGCATCCCGGGCTAAACGTAGTAAATGGGCATAGTGTTGATATGTCACTCATACAGTCACAGCGAAAATGAGCCCAAAAGATGAAAAAGCACCCGTCGGCGGTGGTGCCGGCGGGTGCTGCTGTGCGATATGTCGCGTTGTGGGCTTAGTGCCTCATAAAGTGGTATTCGATCACATTGCTGTAGGGGTGACCCGGTCCCACGATGCCCTGGGGGAACAGCGGCTGGTGCGGCGTGTCGGGGTACATCTCTGCCTCGAGGGCAAAGCCGGCGCCCCAGCCATAGTTGGCATCGTCCTTGGCATGCTCGTCGCCCAGCCAGTTGCCGGTGTAGAGCTGCACGCCCGGTGCGGTGGTGTAGTAGTCCAGCTCGCGACCGGTCCACATCTCCTCAACGTGCATCGCGCGGCGCAGGTTACGGCCGTACTGATAGCCGTCGATGCACAGGCAGTGGTCGTAGCCGCGTGCCTGTTTAATCTGCGGATCATCGGCCTCCATGCCCGGCGCGACGGGGCGCAACTCGCGAAAGTCAAACGGTGTTCCCTCGACCGGAGCAATCTCGCCGGTGGGGATGTTCTGCTCGTTAATGGGCAGGTAGTGGGCAGCGTTAGCAACAAAGAAGTGCTCGCAGTCCATACCGGCGTTATGACCGGCAAGGTTAAAGTACGTGTGGTTGGTCATGGACACGTACGTGGCGCGGTCGCTCTCGCAGCCGTATTCGATACGGAAGCGCCCCGTCGGCGTCACGGTAAACACGGCCGTAAAGGTGCGGTTGCCGGGAAGACCCAGCTCGCCATCCTCAAGCGAGGTGGTCATGCGCACGGCGTTGTGGACCTCGTCGAGCTCAACATCCCACACGCGCTTATGCAGGCCGTGCTCAAGGTCGCTGTGAAGGTTGTTGGCGCCCTCGTTGGCGGGCATATGCCAGTCCGTGCCGTCGATGGTGATCGTGGCGCCTGCGGTGCGGTTTGCCACGGGGCCGATGGTCGCGCCAAAGCAGGCGGGGTTGTCAAAGTAATCCTCGAGCTTATCGAAGCCCAGCACCACATCGCGCACGTTGCCGGGGATGTCGGGCACATCGATACCCAGCACGGTGGCGCCATAGTCCATAATGCGAACGCAGATCTCGGGCCCGTTGAGGGTGTAACGATGAACGGGGGTACCGCAGGGCGCGGTGCCGAAAAGCTCGGAAGTGATCATTTGGTTCCTAACATCGAGGTATTTCCGACAAACTGTAGCGCGAACAGGCGAGATTATCACTACACCCCACTAAAGCAGGGGGTATTTTTCTCAAAAAAGTGATGATTGGAGCTGTGCGGGCGTTCATTTTTGACGCGCACAAGTCTGATACAATTTGTTCGTTACTGTTTGAATGATATGCGCGCAAAGAACGGCGAGGATTCATCGTGATTAAGGCAGAACGACAGGATAAGGTTCGGCAGCTGCTCGAGGAGCAGGGTACGGTCTCGGTCAAAGAGATTTCGGATGCGCTGGGCGTTTCGGACATGACGATCCGTCGCGACCTTGAGGAGCTTGCGAGTCTGGGCGAGATCGAGCGCGTGCACGGTGGAGCCCGCAGCGCGCAGGGCCGTCCCCACGCTATGTTGCGCCATGAGTATTCGCACAGCGAAAAGCGCACCAAGCATGCCGAAGAAAAGCTGCAGATCGCACGCCGCGCCGTGGAGCTCATCGAGGAGGGCTCGACCATCTTTTTGGGTACGGGCACCACGGTTGAGCAGATGGCCTCGATGCTGCCGGCGTTTCGCCTGCGCATTGTGACCAATTCGCTTTCTGTGTTCAACCTGCTCGAGGAGCGCGAGGACTGCGAGCTGTGCCTCGTGGGCGGTATGTACCGCCGCCGCACTGCCGCTTTTGTGGGACCAACGGCCGAGGATACCCTACGTGCGCTGGGCATCGATGCGGCGTTTATCGGCGCCAACGGCATCTTGGACGGTGACGTGTCTACGTCCAACATGGACGAGGGCCGTATCCAGCAGCTTGCCTTTAGCAAGGCAGACTCGCGCTATCTGATCGCCGACTCCAGCAAAATCGGCAAGCGCGACTTCTACACCTTCTGCCGCCTGGACAATTTGGACGCCGTGGTGTGCGAGCCGGGTATCGCCGCCGAGGACCGCACTGCCATCGAGGAACACACACGGATCATCTGCTAGCTAACGCTGCAGGCGATACGTCTGCCCTCTGCTGGCGCGTGGATTATCGTTTTACAATGACGCGGAAAATGACTCGCAAATAGTTTTGGGCAACAAGGGTGAGGCCATTCTGAGGTATGGCTAGACTTCGTATTTCGCTTTGATATTCCTTGAGAATGAACCGTAGTCTTCGTAGAGTTCGTCTCTGCTTTCATCTTCCGCGCGGTTTATGCGTTCAAGGAGTTTGTCCTCTGGGGACTCTTTTGTAATTTCTGACCTGCCGTCGGGTATTGCGGATTGCAAGAATAATTCCAGGGCGTGGACGTCTTTGAGTGTGTAGCCCGTCGAACGACCCGCTCCTGTTTTCTCGATTGCGCTGCAACCAACAAGCTGACTGAGGGTTCGTTTAACGGTTATCTCGCTGATATCGGGGCAGTTGGACTGGATGTCGGATTTCTTGATGACGCCGGGTCTCTGCTGAAATAGAGCAGCTATACGTGCTTGCTTCGACATGGGGTGAGTGCCAGATTCAATCTGGGTGTGCTGCTCGAGCTGTCGGTAGGCCGCCAGGATGGTTCCGAGCATAAAACGGATAAAGGGCACTTCGGTGTTTTGATTTTCATTCCATCCAGTGGAGCTTGCGGCGAGGGCGTTGTAGTAAAGCGCTTTATTGTCTTCAATGAGACGTTCGATGCTGATGTAACGCGCAACGTCGTATCCAGTCTTTTCGAGTAGCAGCGTTGTAAGGAGCCGGCTCATCCTACCATTGCCATCGTTGAAGGGATGAATGCTGACAAAATCGAAGATGAAGCGCAATGATATAAGGAGGGGGTCGCAAACTTGACGAGATAAGGCATCATTGAGGGACCGACAGGCTTCTTCGATAAGTCCGGGGGTTGCCAGGGCCGAAGGCGGCCTAAAGCGCACAAATCGATTGCCTTGATCGTCGATGGAGATGATTTCGTTATCGCTATCTTTCCAATGGCCCCCATACGAGATTGCTGTGTGTGCCATGAGGTCACGATGCAACTGCAAAATGACCGATGGCGTTACGGGAATGAAATCGTGCTGCTCGTGAATAAGCGACAGCGCATCTCGGTATCCAGCGATTTCTTCCTCTGCGCGGGAGCTTGGCTTGGCGGAATACGCCATGATTGCTTTGAGTCTTTTTTGGGTGGTAACAATTCCTTCAAGTCCGTTGGAGGATTGGGTGCTTTGGATCTTAGCTTTCTCCATAAGGGACGATAGAAGCTCGGGTCTGACTTGACCCAGAACAAGCTGACGGCCTTTATGCTCGCGTATCGAGAGGAGAAGGTTGGTGATTGGAGTTGCCTCGAGTTCCGCTGGGACTGTGGCGTAATCAAACTGGCGCATGCTGCTCCGTTCAGTATCACGAACATATTTTCGGTATCATTATAACATTAAATGATACCGAAAATATGTTCGTGATACTGAAAGCAAGGAAAGAGCCGTGCTTCATAGCTGCTTGGAAAGCGCGGATTTGACTATCTAATTGTCTCAATCAGTAACGGTTGGGACCGAAAAACTCGGCCAAACGTTACAGATTGAGATTGTTTGGATTGGTTCGAACGTTTGTCTCGATCTGTAACAGGTAGGGCCGAAAATCCCTGCTAGATGTTACAGATTGAGATCTTTCGGCTCGGCTTATTCCGTTTGTCTCGATCTGTAACAGGTGGAGGCGAAATAGCCCGCTAGATGTTACAGATTTAGATTGAGGGAACTGGCCCGCGCGTTCATCTCAATCTGTAACAGTTAGTACCGAAAAACTCGGCTAGATGTTACAGATCGAGACAAATGGTTGCCGACTCGCTCAAAAACAAAAAGGCCGGGGGCGGCGCGCCGTGTGACGTGCCGCCCCCGGCTGAGGAATGGGGGCAGGTTGTGTGAGCGGGGCATCTCGCTAGTCGCAAGTCGCTAGTCCAGACGACGGGTCTGCGCCACGTGCTTGTACCAGTAGGCGCTTGCCTTGGGCGTGCGCTTCTGGGTTTCAAAGTCTACGTAGAAGAAGCCATAGCGCTTGTTGTAGCCGTTGGTCCAGGAGAACTGATCCTGCAGGCTCCACAGGAAGTAGCCGCCCACGTTGACGCCCACCTCCATGGCCTTAAGCAGCCAGCGCAGGTGCTGCTCGATGTAGTCGATGCGCGGCTGGTCGTCCACAAAGCCGTCCTTGTAGGGGTCCTTGTAGCCCATACCGTTCTCGGTAATGAAAATCTGCTTGTAGTTGGGGTAGCGCTGCTTAATGTAGACGAGCAGATCGAACAGGCCCTCGGGATAGATGATCCAGTCCCAGTCGGTGGTGGGGATGCCGGGCTTGTTCACATGCTCGCCAATGCCCTTGACGCGCCAGCGACCGGTGCCCTTCTCGCCCGTACCGTTGTGGTGCAGGTCGTTCTCGCCATCGTAAGCCTTCAAGAAGCGGCACTGGTAGTTGTTAACGCCCAGGTAGTCGTTGTAGAGCGCTGCCTCGCGCATGATCTCGAGATCCTCCTCGCGGATCTCGATGGTGCCGCCGGAGACTGCGGCCAGGCGGTTGGCGCACTCGAGGGTGTCGGGGGCATAGTCGCCGCGGAAGGTAGCGTCGAGCAGGAACTGGTTTTGCAGCACGTGCTCGTTGTTGGCGGCCTTGATGTCGGCGGGGTCGTTCTCGTTGAGCGGATACTTAAACTCCAGCGACTGAATGACGCCGATCTTGCCCTTAAAACCACCGTTGTGGAAGGCCAGCACTGCCTTGGCGTGAGCGAGCATCATGTTGTGCTCGCACTGGAAAGCCTCGGCCAGGTGCGCCTTGACGCCGCCGGGGAAGGTGCCCTCGATGTAGGTGTTGGAGGCGTCGGCCCAGATCTCGTTAAAGGTGAACCAATAGGTCACCTGGTCAGCGTACTCCTTAAAGCAGAAGGTGGCAAAGTCCACAAAGGCGTCGATGGTCTCGCGGTTGAGGAAGTCGCCCTTCTCAAAGAGGGGCAGCGGCGTGTCAAAGTGATGCAGCGTGACAAACGGCTCAACGTGGTGCTTGTGGCACTCGGCGAAGAGGTCGTGGTAGAACTGGACACCCTCGGGGTTTATCTCTCCGGTGCCGTTGGGGAAGATGCGGCTCCAGGCGATGGAGAGACGAATGCCGTTGATGCCGAACTCCTCGCACAGCTCCAGATCGATGGGGTACTGGTTGTAGAAGTCGGAAGCGGGATCGGGGGAGAAACGGCCCTGGGCTTCCAGAAAATCGTCCCACGCGACCTTGCCCTTACCGTGAGTGCGGGTCTCGCCCTCTACCTGGTAGGCAGCAGTGGCCCCGCCAAAGACAAAGTCCTCGGGAAACTGCGCGGGCGGGTTGGTGACGCTAGCAGGATTAACGGACATGATGATCCAATCGTTTAAATCGAAGGGCCAGCCGGTCTTGGATAGTCGGCTGGCCCTAAGCGTTACTTACTTCGACAGCTGCTCGCTCACAAAGGCGAGAGACTTGTCGCCGTTCTGGGAGAGCTCGATGTACTGCTTACCACGGCAGGCGACGCACTTGTTGCCCACACGCTCGCAGTCCTTCTGCAGGTCGGCCAGGTAGCTGGCAGCCTGCGGAGCCAGGACGACCAGGTCAAAGTCGGGGAGCATGTCCACGTGGTTGCCATAGGCATCGGCAGCGGTCTCAAGATCGATGCCGCGCTCCTTGGCGGCCTTGGCCAGCGCGTTGGCGAGCAGGCCCGAGGTGCCGCCGCCCTGGCAGAGCACGAGTACGCGCTTGCCGTTGAGATCGCTGGCGGCCGTAGCCTCGGTGGCGGCAGCAGCGGGGGCGGCGTCGGTCTTTACGACCTCGGCAGCGGCGCCGGCGGCAACACTCTTGGCGTCGGCCTTACCCTGGAAGGCATCGTTGAGCTTGGCGGCCTTCTCGGCGTTCTTGGCGGCGAGCTCCTCCTGGGAGATCTCGGCCTCCTCGGCGCACTTCTGGGCGTCATAGGCACGGAAGAACGGGTAGTACAGGGCAAAGTCGACGACTAGGATGATGGCGAGCATCACAAAGGCGAGCGGCTGGAAGCCCAGGCCCATGATGGTGCCGATGGGGCCGGGGACGGTCCAGGGCAGGGTGTACATAAAGCCGTTCATGCCCAAGAAGTCGATAAAGACCTTGAGGATCCAGATGTTGGCGATCGGGGCAAAGACAAACGGGACAAAGAAGACGGGATTGAGCACGATAGGTGCGGCGAACAGCAGCGGCTCGTTGACGGCAAAGCACACGGGGACGATGGCGGCCTTACCGACGGCGCGCATCTCCTGGGACTTGGCCAGGAAGCAGAACATAAAGACCAGGACGAGTGTGGCGCCGGTACCACCCATGCAGACGACGAAGTACTGGGCGCCCTGCGTCAGGACGGCGGTGGCGTGCTGGCCGGCCTGGAACGCAGCCAAGTTGTCGGTCATGTTGGCAACGAGAGCGGCGGCGATGGCGGGCTCGACGATCGAGGGGCCGTGGACGCCGACGAACCAGAAGAGGCTCATGGCACCGTAGATCACAGCGAGACCGATGTAGCCGTCGGCAGCGGTGAACAGGGGCTGGAACACCTGGATGACGCCCTGGGCAAAGCAGAAGCCAAAGGCAGCGCGGAAGACGATGTCAAAGACCCAAAAGACGGTGATGCAGACGGAGAAGGGGATGATGTCCTTAAAGGTCTGCGAGATGTTGGGCGGAACCTGCTCGGGCATCTTGACGGTGATGTTGCGCTTGATAAAGAACTTGTAGATGATGCCGGTCACAAACGCAGCGATGAAGGCGGTCAGCAGGCCCTTGGAACCAAGATAGGTGGTGTTGAAGCCGCTGGCGGCGTCCGTGGCGATGGTGTCGCTCGAAAGGAGCAAGAAGCCGATGATGGCCGCGCACATGCACGAGATAAAGTTGATCTGGTTGTTCTTGGGCAGGTCGCGGTTCTGAGCGTCGGCGAAGTGCTTGGCCGTGGTGGCGGCGCAGGCGATGGCCAGGATGCCCATGGAGTAGTTGTAGCACTTCCACAGGGCGTTGTTGATGTCATCGGGCCAGTAGAAACCCCAGATGTTGGGGACCGAGGCTACTAGGCAGAAGATGGACGAGAAGATGATGATGGGGATGACGGAGATAAAGCCGTCGCGAATCGCCTTGAGGTACTTGTTGCGGGCGATCGCGTTGAAAAAGGGCTGGCCTTTTTCGATGGTGGCGATGAGTTGCTCCATGCAAAGCTCCTAAGAGTCGGTGGGTTAGCAACGATGGTAGCTTTTGACGTCTGGTTGCCAAAATGTTGACGTTGCCATTTTGCGACACAAAAAAAAGATGTGAATCGGTGGCCCCTGTGCCTGTAGACCGTCGATTCCTTGCGTGTAAACGATTGAGCCGCCCGGTGGCTCTGTGTTTGCACAATGGCAACGTTAACATTTGGGCGACAAAAGCCGTTCGTGGAAGCGGGATTGTCGGTGAACGGTAGGTTTTGGGTGGTGAGCGTATTGAGGGGGAGGCGTTGGATATACTTGAAGACGTTTAAAATGACTGCGCAAGATGCCATCAATGGCATCGTTGACACAGAAAGATCGACCTATGGCCGCTGTTAAAAAATCGGTATCCGTCAAGGATGTGGCGCGCCTCGCGGGCGTCTCGGAACAGACGGTCTCGCGCACCGTGCACGATTCGCCCAGCGTGCGCCCCGAGACCAAGGAGCGCGTGCGCGCCGCCATGCGCGAGCTTGGCTACCGTCCAAACTTTGCCGGCCGGTCACTGCGCCGCGGCAAGTTTAAGACGGTCGGTGTCGCCATGTTCAACATTACCGGCACCGGCAACCTCGACCGTATGGAGGGTTTTGCCGCCGCCGCCGACAAGCACGGCTATGCCATCACCCTTACTAAAGTAGACGGACACCCCTATACCCTCGAGAGCGCATCGTCGCGCATGAGCGCACTGCCGGTGGACGGCATGGTTGTGATTATGAACCGCATGCCGGCGGACTTTGGCACCTTTGAGCCGCTGCCCGGTATGCAGACGGTGCTCGTTACCATGCTGGAGCACCCGCTGTGCTCGACGGTCGATAATGACCAGTTCGATTGCTCGCGCCAGGTCGTCGAGTACTTGCTGGGGCAGGGGCACAAGACCGTGCACTTTATCTCGTGTCCCGAGCGCTCGCTTTCGGGCATGCAGCGCGAGGAGGGCTGGCGCGAAACGCTGCGCGCGCATGGTATTGAGCCGCCGCGATTCATTCGTGGCGATTGGACGGCGCAGAGCGGCTATGCTGCCGGTCAGGCTCTGGCAGACGATCCGACCTGCACGGCCATCTATGCCTCCAACGACGCCATGGCCTACGGCTGCATTCGCGGGCTCGAGTCGCGCGGAAAGCGCGTGCCCGAGGACGTGAGCGTGGTGGGTGTCGATGACAGCCTGGGCGACATCGTGCCCGATCGTCGCCTGACCACGGTGCGCTTCGACAACAGGCGCGTCGGCATGTGGGCGGTCGACAAGATCGCCGGCGCCGAGGGCGTTGTGTCTGGCGTAGAGCACATGCTGATCCCCGGCGTGCTCGTAGAGGGCGATACGGTGCGCGATTTGCGTTAGGGTGCGGTCCTGTTTGGGTTTCCGCTAACTGTGTTCGATATTGTTCAGATTGGTTTAAAAACCGTTCACGGGCGAAAATTGACCGTTTAGAGTTCGAAATTGCGTTTTGCATTGTTCCTTTTTGTTTGAATGTTAATGTTTCTACCATACACAGCGCAGCGCGTATGCCCGGACGCGATGCTCTCCGTTGGTTCATATGTGAAAGGAACGCAATATGGCAACCAAAGAAGAAATCTCGATGGTTGGATTCGAGATTGTCGCATACGCGGGCGACGCCCAGACTGATCTGCTTGCAGCGCTCGATGCTGCTCGCGAGGGCGATTTTGAGAAGGCCGAGCAGCTGCACAAGGATGCGAGCGATGCACTCATCGGCGCTCACGACACGCAGACCAAGCTGCTTTCGCAGGAGGCTGGCGGCGGCGAGATGGAGATGACCTTCATCATGGCCCATGCTCAGGATACTCTCATGACCACCATGATCCTGGAGAAGCAGACCCGCTTTACCATCGATGCCTATAAGCGCATCGCCGCACTCGAAGCTAAGCTCGCCTAACGAGCCCGCACAACTAAGTCCCCTTCCAAAAACCCTGCCGCTACCCGCGGCAGGGTTTTTCTGTCCTCCTCCAAGTTGCGGTGGAATAGGGACTGAATAGGGGCTGGCGGGCACAAAACCCTATTCCACCGCAACTCATCCCGAGATAGTCATTGGGGACGTTCTTAAATGATTGGTCATTAGGGACAGCCTTGGTGCGCACCGTTGCCCTCCCGTTCGGTTTTTCGATGGGTGGGTATACTTCCATCCGCAATACAGGCCGGACTGAGGAGGTATCCAAATGCCGGACAATGGATCGATTCAAAAAAGAGACGCGCACGAGATGGCTCATGGGCGTCCTGTCCAGATAACCGAGCACACGACGGTAGCCGAGCTGCAGCCCAGCCTGTCCGATGTCGTGTGCGCAAACAAAAAGCTGCAGATTGGCTTTATCGTTGCGCTCGTGGTGCTGGCGTTGCTGTCGGGCTTTGTAGCTCGTCCGCATTTCGCCGATACCAAAACTTGGGACTCCGCCATCGAGGTCATCGACCAAAAGAAAGGCAACGTACTGGCGCTTACAGCCTCGTGCGTGGCGCTGTCTGCGGGCATTACCGCGCTGCCGGGTGATACGGGAACGCCGGTTGCCGAGCAGCTCGCGCAGCTTTCAGGCAACCTTGGTATCGTGCTTGCCGTGCTATACCTAGAGAAATATTTGCTCACGATTTTGTGGTCGATTGGCCTGGGCATCTTAATCCCGTCTGCGTTAGTGCTCTTTGCGGTGTCGCTCGGCATTCACGGGCGCTGGAGCACGAGCGCTGTCCTGCGCCGTGTGGCGACACGCGTGCTGGTGGTTGCCGTGATCGGCATGGCACTCGTGCCCGCGAGCGTATGGGTGTCGCAGAAGGTCGATGAAACGTATCGCGTAAGTATTGAGCAAGCTGAGCAAAAGGCTGCGGACGCAGTCGACACCACGGACAAGTCAGCCGAGACCAGCTCAAAATCGAACAAGAAAAAATCCGAGGCCAAGGAGTCCAAAAACGTGCTCGAGCAGTTGACTGACGGGGCCTCGAGCCTTGTTACGTCGGTGACCAGCGGCGCCAAGCAGATGACCGATGAGATCGTGCATCAGGTGACCGATCTGATCGAAGGCGTCATCGTGATGATCGTGACCTCGTGTGTGATTCCTCTACTGGTGCTCGTGGCGTTCCTATGGCTAGGACACGTGCTGCTGGGGATCGATATCTCCGGTCCCGCGAACTATCTGACGGGTCGTTTCTTGAGCGCTCCGTCCAAACATGCCAAGAAGAGCGGGCAGTCTGAGTAGGCGGCAAAGCGATCTTTGGAAGATCAACCGTAAGAAGGGCGGCCGAGACACGTTCTCGGCCGCCCTTTTGTTTGTTGAACACATGGTCGCTACGTCTGCGCCGGGCTCAAACGGTCGGCAATCAACCGTAAACGGTATTTGTTCAAAAAAGAACAAAATTAAACAAATAATGGTTGCAACCTATGTTCGAATGTGTTCAAATAAACATGAACAGTGAAGAACCGCACATTCAGATGCCCGGACCTGAGCGCGATTCAACACTTCCAAACAGAAACTACGCACCTGCGTATCTCTCAAGGAGGATGTCATGAGGGTTGTAATCGCTTCCGATGCCGACGGTATGTCGATGAAGGAGTCCATCAAGGAGATGCTCATCGCTGACGGTCACGAGGTCGTCGACTATTCCGAGACCCCTGCTGCGGACTTTGTCGATTCCGCGACCGCCGTTGCCAAGGACCTGCTGGAGCACAAGGATTCCCAGGGCTTCGCATTCGATAAGTACGGCGTCGGCTCCTATATGGCCGCCGTCAAGATCAAGGGCATGGTCGTCGCCAACATTTCCGACGAGCGTTCCGCCTACATGACCCGCGAGCACAACGGCTCGCGCATGGTCACCATGGGCCCGGGCGTTGTGGGCACCGAGGTCGCCAAGAAGATCGCCCGCGAGTTCCTGCGCGCCCAGTACGCCGGCGGCCGTCACCAGATCCGTGTCGACATGCTCAACAAGATGGCCTAACGAGAGCCACCGAGAACTCGAACTTCTATCTCAACTTGTGAATTCAGACGAAAGGACGTTCTGATGAAGAAGACCATCGCAATCGGTTGCGACCATATCGTTACGGACGAGAAGATCTATCTGGCCGACCGCCTGGAGCAGGCTGGCTACAAGGTGCTCGACTGCGGCACCTACAGCCACACCCGTACGCACTATCCCATCTACGGTAAGGCCGTGGGCGAGGCTGTTGCCAGCGGCAAGGCCGACTTTGGCGTGGCCCTGTGCGGCACCGGCATCGGCATCACCAACGCCGTCAACAAGGTTCCCGGCGCTCGCTGCGCCCTGGTTCGCGACATGACCTCTGCCCTGTATGCCCGTCGCGAGCTCAACGCCAACATCGTGGGCTTTGGCGGCAAGATCACCGGCGAGTTCCTGATGGCCGACATTATGCTTGCCTTCCTGGAGGAGCCCTACGAGAAGACTCCCGAGCACGACGCCCTGATCGCCAAGATTGACGCTTGCAATAAGGCCGACGCCGAGGCTCAGGCCGACCCGCACTTCTTTGACGAGTTCCTCGAGAAGTGGGACCGCGGCGAATACCACGACTAAGGGGGTTACGCGGTTTTGCCAAACCGCGTAACAGGTCGACGCTGCGCGGCGCTCAGGCACCCCATCTCGCCGCTCAAACCGTCGCTCGCGTACATGAAGTACGCGTCGCTCCTCTTTCGCGGCGACCTGGGGCACCTGAGCGCCGCTCGCTGACGTAGGGGGTACCAGCAGGGTTACCGCTGTTGTTGGGAAGCGTTCTGATTCGGCTAGCTGCTCCGATAACACGTTTGCTTGCTGAGCTTGAGTGCTTCGCTCCAGGCGGTACCCGGCATTCTGCAGCTTTTCAATTGACGGCTCGCGTTTCTGTGAGGGGGCGCGGGCCGGTTTTCTATCAGCCCTATTGACTTGGCGGGCTGTCGTAAGAAAGGGAAGGCTCCTATGGAGTTTGTTCTTGATAACGGTTCTATTCGTGTGGCGCTGAGCACGGCTGGCGGATCGTTCACTTCGATTAAAGCCAACGGCCGTGAGTACCTGTGGCAGGGTGACCCGGCGGTCTGGTCGGGCCAGGCGCCCATTTGCTTCCCGATCTGCGGTGGCCTTCGTGACGGCCGCGCGATGACCATGGGCGGCCGCGAGGTCAAGCTCGCTCGCCACGGCTTTGCGCGCAAACAGGAGTGGAAGCTCGAGGAGCAGGGCGACAACATGGTTGCGCTGAGCCTAAGCTCTGCCGACCATGCCGAGTTGCTCGAGCAGTACCCGTATCCGTTTAAGATCGTTGCTCGTTACACGATCGATTCGGAAAAGGTGGCCGTGTCGTACGAGGTGACCAATGAGGGCACCGAGGACATGCCGTTCTTTGTGGGTGGTCACCCCGGCTTTAAGTGCCCGCTCGACGAGGGCGAGTCCTATGACGACTATGAGCTTCGTTTTGAGCGGTGCGAGGCCACCGAGCTCTGTACCGCCGTTCCCTCGACGGGCCTGATTGATGTTGAGCATCGCAGCAAGAACCCCATGATCGGCCAGAACCTGCCGCTTACCCACGAACTCTTCGACTTCGCGGAGACCATCTTTGACGTGCTCGAGAGCCGCGTGGTTACGCTGACCAAGAAAACCGAGGACAAGGGCGTGCGCCTGACGTTCCCCGATATGCCGTACCTGATTGTGTGGAGCAAGCCCGAGGGCGACTTTGTGGCAGTTGAGCCGTGGGGTGGTCTGTCCACCTGCTCCGACGAGGACGATATTCTGGAGCAGAAGCGTGGCTGCCTGGTGGCCAAGCCAGGGGAGACCGTCATCCGCGGCTTTGAGATCGAGATCCTTTAACGAGTTATCGTATGTTTGGGGCGGGTTATGCCACCCCGGAACAGGAGTTCAACATGATTCTGACCGTTACCATGAACCCGTCGATTGATACGCGCTATCAGCTCGACAAGCTGATCATCGACGATGTTAACCGTGTGACGCCCGAAAAGACCGCTGGCGGCAAGGGCCTCAACGTGAGCCGCGTGCTGCTGCAGCTGGGCGATGACGTGCTCGCGACCGGCCTGCTTGGCGGTCACATGGGTGCCTATATGGCCGAGCTTATGGATGCCGACGGCGTCAAGAACGACTTTGTGCCCATTGCCGGTGAGACGCGCATCTGCCTGAATATCCTGCACGAGGGTAATCAGACGGAGCTGCTGGAGAGCGGCCCGCAGATCGCCCCGGCCGAGCTCGAGGCCTTTACGGCCAAGTTTGCCGAGCTTGCAGCGAGGGCGGACGTTGTGACGCTTTCGGGCTCGCTGCCGCGTGGCGTCGATGCCGGCTACTATGCCGAGCTCGTCAAGATCGCCGAGGAGGCGGGCGCCAAGGTGCTGCTCGACACCTCGGGTGCATCGCTGGAGGCTGCGCTGGAGTCCGACGCTAAACCTGAGCTCGTAAAACCCAACCTGACCGAGATTAACGGCCTGCTGGGTACGTCCTTTACGACCGATGATGTCGATGCCCTGCGCGAGGCGCTTGCCGCCGATAGCCGTTTTGCCGGTATTCCCTGGGTTGTCGTTTCGATGGGCGCTGCCGGTTCGGTGGGCTTCCATGAGGGTCGCGCATTCCGCGCCAAGACGCCCGCGATTGCGGCTGTGAACGCGACGGGTTCCGGCGACTCGACCATCGCCGGCTTTGCGCATGCCATTGCTGCTGGTGCCGACGACGTCACGGTGCTCAAGACCGCCAATACCTGCGGCAAGCTCAACGCCATGGACCCCAAGACCGGCCACCTGGTCCTGGACCGCTGGGACGAGATCTACAACGGCGTTGAGGTCGTAGAGTTGTAGCGGTTGCGACTCCTAATAGAATGAGAGTGGATAATCTCCCGCTTTTGGTGCCCATGCGAGCTCAAAGTGGGAGATTTTCCACGCTCGAGTCATTAGTCGTTGGGGACGTTCTTGTTTGACTAGTCG
>URBP01000051.1 GCA_900546105.1 uncultured Collinsella sp. | reverse complement strand
GATCATGCCGCCGAAGTTGAAAGGCAGATTGCCGCTCTGGCGGGTTTGCAGCGTCAACTGGTTACGCGGGCTGGTAAAACGCCGTAACTTAGTAGTTGGCCTCGTAACCGTTGCCGTCGCCGGTGGGCTGTTCGTAGTAGTCCGAATCGCTCGAATCGCTTGAGTCATCGGAATCGTCAGAGCTGACCGATGAGGTTGCGGTACCGTTTGCGTAGTCGTCAGACGTGTTGTTGCTGAGGTCGCCGATCGTAGAGCTGGAACCGTCGGAAAGACCCATGGTGTTGGGACCCTTGGGATCCTTGCCGGCATCGACGCGCTCCATCATTTCCTTGAGCTCGTCCTCGTAGACAAAGACGTAGCTCACACCGTCGATCATGGTGCTGTCGTCGGCGTACGAGGGCAGGTTGGCCGAGTAGATTCCGTCGACATCCATACCGCGCATGGCATTGACCGTAGCCACGATATCCTGAACGCTCATATCGGTTACGAGCATATCGGACAGCGAATTAACCAGGCCAAAGATCTTCGTGGCATCGAAGTTATTGAGAATCTGGTTGGCAAGGGCGCCAAGCACCTGACGCTGGTGGCGCATGCGCGTGTAATCGCCGTCGGCATAGGTGTAGCGGCAGCGGGCATAGGTAAGGGCGGTGGCACCGTCCATATGCTGCTGGCCAGCGGTAATCTTAATATCCAGGTGCTCGGGGTCGTCAACATCATCGGTTGCGTTAATGTCGATACCGCCAACCGAATCAATCAGCGCCTGCATACCGTCGAAGCTGACCTCGGCATAGTGGGAGATCTGAACACCGCACAGCTCGTTGACCGCCTCGACCATGGCCTCGGCGCCGCCAACGGTATGGCAGGCGTTGATCTTCATGGTCTCGCCCTTGTACTCGACCTTGGTGTCGCGCGGAACGGAAATGAGCGTCGCCTGCTTTTGCGTGGGGTCGATGCGAGCCAGGATAATCGAGTCGGCACGATACGTATCCTCGCCCGGACGGCCGTCGGTGCCAAGAAGCAGCACGTAGAACGGATCCTTTGCCTCATCGGTGTCAACCAGAACCCGACGCAGATTGTCAGTAATGACATTAGAATCGCCGAGCTTGCCCATAATGGTGGCAAACCACAGGCCGGCAGCGGTAGTGGCACTCAGCAGCACGCCAAGCACGACAATGAGCGCGACGTGACGAATCGTGTGGCTACGGCGGCGTTGACGAGCGCGCTCGGAATAGCGAGCCACGTTATCGCGACTGTAGATCTTGGCCTGCGCACCAGTTGAGGGTCTTCGGGTGGTGGTATCCGCGAGGGGCTTTTTATTAAACATAGGCAACCTGTATTAGTAGATGACGGGATCGGGGACGGTAGCATGCTCGACATGCGCGCCAAGCGCCTGCAGCTTTTCGAC
Organism: uncultured Collinsella sp.; assembly: GCA_900546105.1. Classification (GTDB taxonomy): domain Bacteria; phylum Actinomycetota; class Coriobacteriia; order Coriobacteriales; family Coriobacteriaceae; genus Collinsella. The sequence continues at coordinate 14,124 of URBP01000051.1, read as the reverse complement.
AAACTGCTCGTAGCCGCGCTTGATGTGATGGATAGCCGAAACCTCGGTCGTCCCGTCGGCGATCAAGCCCGCTACGACGAGGGCCGCTCCGCCGCGCAAATCGGGCGAGGTAACCTGTGCACCCGAGAAGCCCTTGACGCCATGAATCATGGCATGATGGCTCTCGATACGAATGTCGGCACCCATGCGCACCAGCTCAGAGGCAAACATAAAGCGATTCTCGAAGATGTTTTCGGTAATAACGGAACTGCCGTCGGCAAGGGCGGAGAGCACCATAATCTGCGCCTGCATGTCGGTCGGGAAACCGGGGAACGGAAGCGTCTGGATGTCGACCGGCTTGATACGCTCGGCACGGTTCACATGGACGCCATCCTCGACGCGCTCGCAGTCGATACCCATAAGCTCCATCTTCTTGAGCACCATGCCCAAGTGAATGGGGCAAAAGCCCGTGACATCGACACCGCGATCGTCGGCCATCAACGCACCGGCAACGATAAAGGTACCGGCCTCGATGCGGTCGCCCACCACGCGATGGGTAACGGGATGGAGCTCTTCCACGCCTTCGATCGTCACGACGGGCGTACCGGCGCCAACAATCTTGGCGCCCATCTCGTTGAGCATGTTAGCGAGATCGACGATCTCGGGCTCGCGGGCGGCATTGTCGATAACCGTGGTGCCCTGTGCGCGCACAGAGGCCATGATGAGGTTCTCGGTCGCACCGACGCTGGCGAACTCGAGCGTGACGGTGGTACCGCGCAGACCTTGGGGCGCATTAGCGTTGATGTAACCGTGGGCGGTATCGAACTCAACGCCCAGGGCCTCAAGACCAAGAATGTGCATATCGATCTTACGAGCACCCAGGTTGCAGCCGCCCGGCATGGCAATTTTGGCGCGATGGAAGCGGCCCAGCAGGGGCCCCATGACGGCGGTGGAAGCGCGCATCTTGGCAACGAGCTCGTAGGGGGCCTCCCATGAATCGACCTGAGAGGTATCAATCTCGAGCGTGTGCTCGTCGAGAACATCGATCGTAGCGCCCATGCCCTTGAGCACCTTGCCCATCACGTGGACATCGGAAATATCGGGCACGTTCTGCAGCGTCGTCTTGCCCGGCGCCAGAAGCGTTGCCGCCATGAGTTTGAGCGCGGAGTTCTTGGCGCCCGAGACGGGCACGGAGCCTCCGATGGCGTGGCCACCCTCAACGCGGATAATATCCAAGGTCTACCCTTTCAAAAAGCATGCCCGGGGTGGCTGGGCCATCCCGGGCATGATGTGTTCGCAAATGGTCGAACGCTAAATCGTTTGACTATTGGGCAAGCTTGAGCTTACACCATGCGATTTCATTATAGAGGTAGGCGCGGCGTGCATCATCCTCCGACAAATTACCCAGCTTCTCTTCAAAACCTTGAATATCAGCTTTAAGCTTGTCGGCATCGACGGTCGCCAAATCGCAAGCGCGCTCGACGAGAACGGTCACGACATCGTCCGCAACCTGGGCATAGCCGCCGGCCACGGCAAACGTGTGGTCGACAGTGCCCATGGCCTTATCGGAAACGCGAACGTAACCGCGGTCGATCGTGCAGATCTCGCTGGAGTGAGCAGGCAGGACGCCAAACTCGCCATCCGTGGACGGAATCGACACAAACGCAGCGTCGCCCTCATAGGCGCAGCTCACAGGGCACACGATGCGGATACGCATAACCTACTTCTCCCCCATCTTGCGGGCGCGCTCGCGCACGTCTTCAATCGTGGAAGCATAGCGGAAAGCCTGCTCGGGCAGGTCATCGGCCTTGCCGTCGACAATCTCGGCGAAAGAGCGGACGGTATCCTCGACGCGGACGTAGACACCGGGGTTGCCGGTGAACTTCTCGGCGACGTGGAAGGACTGCGAGAGGAACTGCTGAATCTTACGGGCACGGTTGACCGTAAGGCGCTGCTCCTCGGACAGCTCGTCCATACCCAGAATGGCGATGATGTCCTGAAGGTCGGAGTACTCCTGCAGGAGCTCCTGGACCTTGACGGCGACACGGTAGTGCTCCTCGCCGACGATCGAGGGATCGAGAGCGTCGGAGGAAGATGCGAGCGGGTCGATAGCCGGGAACAGGCCAAGCGACGAAATGCTACGCGAAAGAACCGTGGTGGCGTCGAGGTGCGTAAACGTCGTGGCAGGCGCCGGGTCGGTCAGGTCGTCTGCGGGGACGTAGACAGCCTGGACGGAGGTAATGGAGCCCGTCTTGGTCGAGGTAATGCGCTCCTGGAGGTCGCCCATCTCGGTTGCCAGCGTGGGCTGGTAACCGACGGCGGACGGCATACGGCCCAGCAGTGCGGAAACCTCGGAACCTGCCTGGGAGAAGCGGAAGATGTTGTCGATGAACAGCAGAACGTCCTGGCCGCGATCGCGGAAGTACTCAGCGGTGGTAAGGCCGGCCAGACCGATGCGCAGACGCGCTCCGGGCGGCTCGTTCATCTGACCATAGACCAAGCAGGTCTTGTCGATAACGCCAGACTCGCTCATCTCGAGGAACAGGTCGGTGCCCTCGCGGGTACGCTCGCCGACGCCGGTGAACACCGAGGTGCCGCCGTGCTCCTGGGCGAGGTTGTTGATGAGCTCCTGAATCAGAACGGTCTTGCCGACGCCGGCGCCGCCGAACAGGCCCGTCTTGCCGCCACGGATGTAGGGCTCGAGCAGGTCAACAGCTTTGATGCCGGTCTCGAAGATCTCGGTCTTGGTGGTGAGCTCGTCAAAGCGGGGCGCTGCATGGTGGATGGGGTAGAACTCCTCCACCTCAGGCATGGGCTTGCCGTCGACAGGCTTGCCCATGACGTTCCAAATGCGGCCGAGCGTCTTGGGGCCAACGGGCATCTTCATGGGCTCACCGGTATCGGTGGCGATGAGGCCGCGCTGCAGGCCGTCGGTCGAGGACATGGCGACCGTGCGGACGACGCCGCCCGGAAGCTGGCTCTCGACCTCGAGGATCGTGCTCAGATGACCGATCGGGGTCTCGGCCTCGACCGTGAGCGCGTTGTAGATCGGGGGCACCGCGCCGTCAAACTTGACGTCGACGACAGGGCCGATGATACGCACGATGCGACCATCACCGGCAGTCGTCTTCTTGGTGGCTTCCTCGACCGCAAGCTTTACGGTGTTATTAGCCATTACTGTTCCTCCAATGCTGAGGCTCCGCCGACGATCTCGTTAATCTCGGTCGTAATCGAAGCCTGGCGCACGCGACTATACGTGCGGGTAAGGGTCGAGATGATCGCGGTGGCGTTTTCCGTCGCGGAGTGCATGGCCTTGCGGCGTGCACCCTGCTCGGCAGCCGCCGAATCGATCAGGGCCTGGTAGATGACCGTCAGGATATAAGACGGCACAAGCTTGCCGAGAACATGCTCGGGAGAGGGCACGAACTCGAACGTGGACGAGATGCGCTTAGGGGCGTCGGTCTCGTTCTTACGCGGACCGTGGGCCATAGCGATCATCTCGGGGTCGAGCGGCAACAGATGCTCGACGCGAAGCTCCTGATCCACGCGGTTCTTGGCGTGGTGGTAGACAAGCTCGACACGGTCAAGCTCACCGGCACGATACGCATCGCAGATATGAGAGGAGATCATGCGGGCCTGATTGAAATCGGGCTCAGAGGAGTTGCCCTCAAAGTGCATGACAACGTTTGCGCGGTCACGGAAATACGTGGCCGGCTTACGCCCGCACGCGATGATCTCGCACTCGATGCCGTCGTTCGCCCAAGAAGCGGCGAGCTTTTCGGCCGTGCGCTCCACCGTCGTATTGAAACCGCCGGCAAGGCCGCGGTCCGAGGCAATAACGACAATCAGGCCATGCTTGACGCTCTCATGCTTCTGCAGCATGGGATCGGTGCCCGAACAGGAGGCGTCGCCGGCGACCGTCAACATGACGTCGGTCAGCGCCTCCTTATAGGGCTCGGCCTGCTTGGAGCGATCGAGGGCACGACGGATCTTGGCCGTAGAGACCATCTCCATCGTGCGCGTGATCTGCTTGGTCGTGGTAACCGAGGAGATTCGCTTCTTAATGTCGCGAAGGTTGGCCATGGGGCTTAGTTCTCCTCTGATCCAGAAACATCCGAATGGTGCTTGGCCATGAACTGCTGCTTGAAGTCGCCGATGACGCGCAAGAGCTCAGCCTTGGTGTCATCGTCGATCTTCTTGGCGCGAACCTTGTCGAGCAGCAAGCCAAAGCCATTGTCCATGTACTCGATGAGCTCGGCACGGAAGGGCAGCACGTCGGCGATCTCCAGGTCATCCAGGAAGCCCTCGTTGCCAGCGAACAGCGTAACGATCTGCTCGCCAACCTCAAACGGCTTGTAACGCGGCTGCTTAAGGAGCTCAGTCATGCGGGCACCATGGGTCAGCTGCTTCTGAGTAGCCTCGTCGAGGTCAGAGCCGAACTGCGTAAAGCCGGCGAGCTCCTGGTACGAAGCGAGGTCCAGACGGAGGTTGCCGGCGACCTGCTTCATAGCCTTGGTCTGCGCGTCGCCACCGACGCGGGACACGGAAATGCCCACGTCGACTGCCGGGCGCTGTCCCTGGAAGAAGAGTTCGGACTGCAGGTAGATCTGACCATCGGTAATGGAAATGACGTTGGTCGGAATGTAGGCCGAGACGTCGCCGTCCTGGGTCTCGATGATCGGCAGAGCCGTCATGGAGCCATAACCGTTCTTCTTGGACATCTTGACTGCACGCTCGAGCAGACGAGAGTGCAGGTAGAAGATGTCGCCAGGATAGGCCTCGCGTCCGGGCGGACGATGCAGCGTCAGCGACATCTGACGGTAGGCCACAGCCTGCTTGGACAGGTCGTCGTAGATGACGAGCACGTGGCCGCCGGGGTTGGTCTCGCTGGCGGGCTTGCCGTCCTCGCCGTTGTACATGAAGAACTCGCCGATAGCGGCACCGGCCATAGGCGCGATGTACTGCATAGGGGCGGAATCGGCAGCGGTGGCCGAAACGATGATGGTGTAGTCGAGCGCACCGTGCTGAGCGAGGGTCTCGCGGATGTTGGCAACCGTGGAGGCCTTCTGGCCGATGGCGACATAGATGCAGACCATGCCCTTGCCGCGCTGGTTGAGGATAGCGTCGATGGCGATGGCGGTCTTACCGGTCTTACGGTCGCCGATGATGAGCTCACGCTGACCGCGGCCAATAGGCACCATGGAGTCGATAGCGAGCAGACCGGTCTGAACCGGCTCACACACCGGGGTACGGTCGATGACGCCGGGGGCCTTGAACTCGATGGGGCGACGGTGCGTGGCGACGATATCGCCCAGGCCGTCGATGGGCTGGCCGAGCGGATTGACGACGCGGCCGAGCATGGCACGGCTCACGGGGATATCCATAATGCGGCCAGTGGTGCGGCACTCGTCGCCTTCCTTGATGGAGTCGACGGCACCGAACAGAACGGCACCGACCTCGTCACGGTCAAGGTTCTGGGCAAGGCCAAAGACGGTCTCACCGGTATCGGAGCTCTTGAACTCCAGAAGCTCGCCTGCCATGGCGCTCTTGAGGCCGGAGACGCGCGCGATGCCGTCGCCTACCTCGTCGACCGTTGAAACCTCATGCGTATCGACCGTCGCGGAGAGGCTCGTGAGCTGCTCCTGCAGTTTCTTGGCGATATCCTGGGCATTGAGGGTTTCGGACATTAGGCTTCACCTCCGTACGTATCAGCAGAGTTTGCGAGGGTCTCCTGCGCGACGCGCAGCTGCGTCTTGACGGAAATGTCACGACGCTCGCCGCGTGCCTCGAGCACCAAGCCGCCCACGATAGACGGGTCGACCTGCTCGATAAGGAATACCTTGCGGCCGAAGTCCTGCTCGCATTTCTTAGTGATGGTTTGACGCAGCTCGTCGTCGAGCGGGATCGCCGTGGTGACGGTCACGCCCACTACATCCTCGTCTTCCTCGGCAACATACTTAAAGGCAGCTGCCACCTTGGGAAGAAGGTCGAGCTGGTCGCGCTTGGACATGGTGTCGAGCACGGCGATGATCTCGGGGCTGGCAGAAGCCAGGCGCTCGATCATCTCGAGGTCCTCGAACACATGGTTCTCGGCCTTAGCGGCTTCCAGAAGGGAGCGAGCGTAGGTCTCGAGCACCTTGTCCTGATAGCGGCTAGTCGGCATTCAGGCTACCTGCTTCCTGGATGTAGCGCTCGATGAGCTTCTTCTGCTCGGCCTCGTCCTCGAGTGCCTCGCCCACGATCTTGGTGGCGACGGCAACGGACAGGTCGGCGATGGAGCTCGCGGCACCGGCGTAGATGGACTTGCGCTCGTCCTCGACGGTCGTATGGGCCTTGGCGATGATCTCCTCGGCCTCCTTGTGAGCAGCCTCGATGATACGGGCGCGCTCGGACTCGGCGTCCTTACGGGCTTCGAGAACAATGTCGGCAGCCTGACGACGGGCGTCGGTGACGATCGAGTCGGACTCAGCGCGCTTGGCGATAGCCTCCTGCTTGGTCTTCTCGGCCTCGTCGAGGCTCTCCTCGATCTTCTTGCCGCGCTCCTCCATGGTTTTCATGATGCCCGGCAGGGCGACCTTGGCCAGCACGATCCAGATAATCAGGAAGGCGATAAGCGCCGGGATGAACTCCGCCATCTTAGGGATGAGGATGTCCGCACCGGCAGCGCCGTCCTCGGCGAACGCAGAAACCGGCATGAGCAGCGCGGCCGCGGACGCGGAGAGTGCGATCGCGCTCTTCTGGGATGAAAGATTCATACTTGACGCTCCGTGCTATTTAACGATCAGCGCGACAACGAAGCCGATCAGAGCCAGAGCCTCGCCGAAGGCGGAGCCCATGATGAAGACGGTGAACACGCGGCCCTGGACCTCAGGCTGACGGGCCATAGCACCCGTAGCACCCAGAGCAGACAGGCCGATAGCAAGACCAGCGCCGATAACACCGAGACCGTAACCGATAACTCCCACGATTCCTCCTTTGTCGTGCGTGTCTTATTTCACGCAGGATAACCTTTTTATAACTGCCGAGCTCCATGGGTACGGGCACCGGCGGTTTAACGAATTACCTTACCTTTAAGGCGCGAACGGAAGACTACTCCTCCTCCGCGACCTCCTCTGCCTCGGAGACATACACGGCGGTAAGGACCGTGAAGACGTAAGCCTGGATGGCGCCGACCACAAGCTCGATCGCATAGATCAGGATGAGGATGGCAAGCCAGGCCAGCGAAGGCAGGGCGCCGACGGCGTGCGCCGCGGAAACCTGCTGAAGCAGCGGCTGCATGAACATGCTCGCCATGATGGCGAACGAGCCCATGACCACGTGTCCTGCGAACATGTTGCAGAACAGACGGACGGCGAGCGTGATGAGGCGCAGGAAGGTCGAGAAAAGCTCGACGACCCACACAAGCACGTTCATCGGGAAGCTCACGCCCTGCGGGGCGAGGCTCTTGATGTAGCCGATCACGCCGTGAGCCTTGCATCCGTAGTAGATGAAGTACACGAAGGCGAAGATGGCGAGCGCGGCGGTGGAGCCGATTGCGCCGGTGCCGGGCTTCATTCCCGGGATCAGGCCGATCATGTTATTGATCAGGATGAACAGGAAAAGCGAGCACAGGAACGGGAAGTGCTTCTTCCAGTTCTCACCCACGACGCCCTTGCCGATATCGTTCTCGACGTACTCGATGATGTACTCGAAACCGTTGACGAAGAAGCCCTTGGGAACCAGGGTCTGCTTCTTCTTGAACACGGCCAGGACGATCAGGAGCACGATCGTGGAGACGATCAGCCAAAACGAGTACTGCGTGATGCCGCAGCTCAGATCGCCCACGACAGGGGTGGAGCTGAACTCGCCGACCAGATGATTAATCTCATCAGGCAGCTTTTCAAAAATTTCCACGACTTACCTTTCGACCTCATGAGGATCTCGCAGCGCCTTGGCGACGCGAACCGTGCAGGCGGCCATAAAGGCCACGAAGCCGATCGCCTCGCCCAGGAGGAACATGCGAAATGCCTCTCCGAACAACACAAACACAACCAAGGTAAAGACGAGCAGGGCGATTGCCGAGACCGCCAGACTCACCATACCCTTGAGCATGTCCGCATTCTGTTTATCGTCAAGAACCGGCTTGAGCGTAAAGACAAAGGGAAGGAAGGCAATTGCGCCCGCGATGGCGCCTGCAACGATAGCGAGCAGATCGGCTATCTGAAACACTGGCGTCCTCACTTTCCTTTTAACGCTTCACAGAACAGTTCCCGCCAAACATTGGTGACTATTGTACGAGCCAATCGCTAAAGTACAACCGAAAAAGCATCGGTTAATACGCACCTGTTCGTTTTCTTAAGACCTTCTTTATGCCGCAGGTACGGTAATACGTTTTTCTCGAACCCCGCAGGGCAAAACGTCCGTTAACAGGAGTGCGCGTAGGCGTCTTTTGCTCGCCCGCGCGCACCGTTTCTTCGTATTTGTGACCGTAGCCGACAAGGCCCGACGACTAGAGCGTGCCGTAGATGCGGTCGCCGGCGTCGCCCAGGCCGGGAACGATGTAGGCGGCCTCGTTGAGATGGTCGTCGATGGCGCAGGTATAGATATGCACATCTGGGTCCTTCTCGGTCAGTGACTTGAGGCCCTCGGGGGCCGCGACGATGCACAGCATACGGATGTCCTTGACACCGCGCTCGCGCAGGTAGCTAATGGCCATCTCGGCCGAACCGCCCGTGGCGAGCATGGGGTCGACGACCAGGCAGATGCGCTGGTCGATATCCTTGGGCATCTTGCAGTAATACTCGTGCGGCTCGTGGGTGACCTCGTCGCGCTCCATGCCGATGTGGCCCACGCGAGCAGAGGGTACCAGGTCGAGGATGCCGTCGACCATGCCAAGGCCCGCACGCAGGATGGGCACGATGGCGAGTTTCTTGCCGGCAAGCTGTTTGAACGTGGCGGTAGTGATGGGGGTCTCGACCTCGACGTCTTCCATAGGCAGGTCGCGCATGGCCTCGTAGCCGTCAAAAAGCGCGAGTTCGCGCACGAGCTGACGGAACTGGTTGGTGCCGGTGTTTTTGTCGCGCAGGATCGACAGCTTGTGCTGGACGAGCGGGTGATCGACAAGCGTCACACGGGACGCATCGTAGGTGACGGTCATGGATTGATTGCCCCTTTCGTTGCGGCCGCAAAACGGCCTTGCTGACAAGGCGTGCAGCAATGTTGCCGCCGCACGCCATGCATTAGTTTAGCGGTTTGTTGTATCGAGCAGCCCATCGCAGCCCTACTGTGCGGTGCTGAGCGAGCGCCTGACTGCATCACGCCAGCCCGCAAGGTTTTGCTCGCGGCGCTTGGCGGACATGTGGGGAAGGAAGGTCCTAACGATCTGGGCATTTTGCTCCAGCTCTTCCAGGTCTTCCCAATAGCCGACGGCAAGACCCGCCAAGTACGCGGCACCGATTGCCGTGGTCTCCACCGTCTCGCATTGCAGCACGGGGATATCCAGCAGATCGGCCTGGAATTGCATGATGAACTCGTTGCGCGAGGCACCGCCATCGACAGACAGGCGCTCGATCGAAAGCCCCACGTCCTGCTCCATGGCGCGCAGCACGTCATAACTCTGATAGGCCATGGACTCGCAGGCCGCACGCACAATGGTCGCGCGACTCGAGGCACCGGTCAGGCCGCACACGATACCGCGAGCATGCGGGTCCCACCAGGGAGCGCCCAGGCCTGCGAAGGCGGGGACGAAGTAGCAGCCCTCGTTGTCGTTAATCGAAGCGGCGAGTTGCGCCGACTCGCTCACGCTCGAGATGATGCCCATGTTGTTGCGCAGCCAGTTCATGGTGGAGCCGGCAGCGAAGATGGAGCCCTCGAGTGCATAGCTGATCTTCCCGTCCGCGGCGATACCGATGGTGGAGACCAGACCGTTCTTGGATTCGACGATCTCGTCGCCGGTGTTCATGAGCATAAAGCAACCCGTGCCATAGGTGTTTTTGGTCTGGCCGGGACGGAAGCAGCAGTGGCCGAATAGCGACGCCTGCTGGTCGCCCGCCACGCCCATGATGGGTGGCATGTTGGTCATGATGTCGCTCGCGACGCGGCCGTAATCGCCCGAGCTCCACCGAACCTCGGGCATCATGGAACGCGGGACGTCGAAAAGCGCCAGCAGATCGTCGTCCCAATCGAGCGCATGGATATTAAAGAGCGCGGTGCGGCTGGCATTGGTGTAGTCGGTAGCAAAGACCTGACCGCCGGTGAGATTGTAGATGAGCCACGTGTCGATGGTGCCGAACATAAGGTCGCCCGCCGCGGCGCTCTCGCGTGCGCCGTCGACGTTATCGAGAATCCACTGCACCTTGGAGGCCGAGAAATACGGGTCGAGCGTAAGCCCCGTGCGGGAGCGCACCAGCTCTTCTGCGCCCTGCTCGACCAGCTCGTCGATCAGAGGTGCGGTGCGACGGCATTGCCACACGATGGCGTTATAGATAGGTTGGCCGCTTATGCGGTCCCACACCACCGTGGTCTCGCGCTGGTTGGAGATACCGATGGCGGCAATGCGGTCAGAATGGATGCCGCTCTTAAACTGGACCTCCATCATGACCGCGATCTGGCTGGCAAGCACCGCCATGGGGTCTTGCTCCACCCAGCCAGGGCGCGGGAAGCTGGTTTTGACGCTGCGACGTGCCTGCGCGACGATGCATCCGTACTCGTCGACGATGGTCGCGAGTACCGAGGTGGTGCCGCAGTCGAGCGCCATGATGTAGGAACCGCCAAAGCTAAACGAGGCGTCTTCCATACCCAGGCTACCTAGATTCAACGACATCGCTTACACCTTTCTATTGCATCGGGTCGGACAAGACCCGCTCGATCTCTGATGCGGGAAGTGCGCCTTGGCGCAGGATCTGAAGCCCGCCGTGCTGGAACGACACGATGGTCGAGGCGTCGCGACACGGGGTCTCACCGGCGTCGACGGCAACATCGACCCCCTCCAGGATGCGACCCTCGACGGCGGCAAAGCTTGCCGGCGAGGGCGCGCCGTGCGTATTGGCGCTCGTGCAGGCAAGAGGACTGCCGCAGGCGCGGATGAGCGCCTGGACCACGGGAGAGGCCGAAGCGCGCAGAGCCACGGTGTCGTCGGCGGCGCGCATAAAGGTCGGCACGCAGGGGGCTGCCTTAATCACGATAGTCAGGGCTCCCGGCCAGCATCGTCGGGCGAGCACGCGGGCCTCATTAGGGATATCCACGCCATAGCGATCGAGCGCCCCGGCATCATCGACCAGCCAGGCAACCGTTTGGGTGAGCTCGCGCTGCTTGAGGGTAAAGATGCGACGATATCCGGTACCGAGTGCGGGGACCGCGGCGCCGTTGACGGTGGCCTGCGGATCGCGCGGCCACGGCAGAGGTTCACTTGTATCTTGTGGAACGGCATCCGAGAAGGCATTGACTGCCACGGCGACACCGTAGACTGTCTCGGTCGGGATCAGGGCCAGACCGCCGCGGCCGAGCACCTCGGCCGTACGCTCAACAGCGAGCCGATGCGGCTCACGCGCTCCCTCGAATACCCGATAGACCGTCTGCATGTGTATGCCAGCCCCTTACGTTCTGGTGAAAGTTTGTTTACTGTGGGGCATTCTCGCACGAAACGTTCAACCTATTTGCCCAGAGCGCATGTTGGTTTGGTGAGCGGCTCTAGTAGTCGGTGAAAGTGAGGGGGTTATTGGACTGCGACGAACTTCTTTGGCCTGCCGGCGTGGCGTTCTTGGGCGGCATAGCGCTCGATGCTGTCTATCGTTATCATCCGACGGCCGTCGACGAGTTCAACATCGAGCTTTCCGGCTTTGACCAGCGCGGTGATCCGCGGAGCGGAGACTTTGAGGTCCAGCGCTGCGTCTTTAAATGTTCGGCACGCCGCTTCCCGAGCGTCCTCGTGGTCGATTTCGACTGAAAGGGCCACGACCTCGGCCGAGCGTTCGTACCCTGCCGGAGTCAAACCGTTGTTGAGGTCGTCGGCCAAAAACGCCATCAGCGCCTCGGTGGCATGGGCAATCGCTTCTTCGCGCGTATCGCCATCGGCAAAGGCGCCGGGAATCTGCGGGAAGCTGGCACAGTAACCGTCGTCTTCTTTTATGAGAACGCAATCATAGGTAAATCGCTGTTTCATCATGACCCCCTCGGCTACCATCCAGCTTGCCGGCGAATGCTTGCCCACGTGCCCTTCTTTGGTCGATCACCACCCGAGCCGTTCACGGTGACAACACGGTCACCGGAAACATACTTAGCATGACTACCGACTTGCGCGACCTTCACGAATCCATCGTGCTTGAGTAGGGCAATGATTTCCCGAAAGGTAGGAGGTTGCATGGGCCGACCTCTTTCAGCCGTCCTAATTATAAACTACTTTATAATTTTTGCTAACCAGTTAATAAATATTACTGGCGTTGTTTGGGCTCGGTGACGATGGCCCGAACGATGCGGGGGCGATCGGTGAGATCGCGGACGATGCGCACGTCCGAGAGACCCGCCTGGCGGCAGAGCTCGGCGGCGGGATCGAGGGGGCCCTCGTAGAGCTCACAGGCAAACAGGCCGCCGGCGCGCAGCATATAGGGCGCCGCGTTGAGCAGGCGGCGGAAGATATCAAGACCATCGGCGCCGCCCTCGAGCGCTAGGTCGGGCTCGAAGTCCTTGACCTCGTGCGGCAGCGAGCGCATGACGTCGGTCGGGATGTAGGGCGGATTGGAGACGAGCACGTCGAAGGTGCCCCACTCGTCGTGGGGAATGGAGCTCACCAGGTTGGTGAGGCTGAAGGCAACCTCATCTGCCGTGAGGCCGAGCGCGTCGCGGTTTTTGGTGGCCAGATCGATAGCACGCGGTTCGATATCGGTAGCGGTGCAGGTAACGTGGCCGCGGCGCTCCCAAGCAAGGGAGAGCGAGATGCAGCCCGTGCCGCAGCCGACCTCGAGAACGCGAGCAGTGCGGGGCTCGGCTGGGGCAGGCGCAGCGGCATCCTGAGCTGAAGCCGTCTCCTGGTCGGCACCCTCGATGGCGATGCCGTATTCGTCGAGCTCGGGCTCAGCAGCTTCCGCAGCCTCGGCTTCCGCTGCCTGCGCGGCGGCTTCCTCGGCCTCGCGGTCGGCCAGTTCCTCGGCATACGCGCGGCTGCCCAGCACATCGCCGCCTAGCGCCGCCTCGTCGGCAGCTGTGAGGTTGGCGGCACGGCGCTCGGCCGTCGCTCGCTCGTCGGCCAATGCGGCTTCGGCTTTGCGCGCTTGCTCGACTTCATCGTTCCAGGGCAGCTCAACGCGCTGACGGGCGACAGCCTCGGGGCTCAGCACCTCGGCATCCAGATAATTAAGGACTTCCTCGACGAGCATCTCGGTCTCGGGGCGCGGAATGAGCACACCGGGGGCGCACGCGACATCGATCATGCGAAACTGCGTGCTGCCCGTGATGTATTGCAGCGGCTCGCCCTTAGCGCGGCGTACAACGGCCGCGTGCATGGTCTCGAGCTGGGCCGCGTTAAGCGTCTCGTCCATGCGCATATATAAGTCGATGCGCGCCAGACCCGTGGCGGCGCACAGCAGCCACTCGGCAGAAAGACGGGGGTGCTCCTCGCCGCGCTCGGCCAGGTACTCCTTGGTCCACTCGAGACAACGCTTGATGGTCCAGATCTCGTTTGCCATGGGGCCCTCCCCTCTTAAGCGCCGGGCGGCGCGCGAATGTCGGAGCAGATTGTAAGCGAGGCCAGCGCTTGGCAAGGGACGATTGAAGGCGATTATCGAGAATCAGCCCAGATTTTTGCTTGGAGCCCGCCCGAAGTGTTCATTCGTCGACGTCTAAATCTGCATCTGTCAAGTTTTTGGCAAGGTTGCCCCAAAACTGACCAATATCTAACCAAGAACTTGCCACATCGCTTGACGCGCGACGCACCAAAAAGGACCCCGCGACTTCTTGGACGATTTTTCGAGCAATATTTTCAACAGCAGATGCACACCGTTAATTGCTTTAAGCAGGTAAGCAGCTCAAAGGCCATCACAGCTGATTGAATAACACCTCAAAGCAATATGCCCAACCTAGTCATTTAAGAACGTCCCCAATGACCACCTCTAAGGCGCCGCAGGTTGAGCATAAGTCAGCGAAAACGCCCCTAAGCGAGCAAGGTGACGTGAA
>URBP01000050.1 GCA_900546105.1 uncultured Collinsella sp. | reverse complement strand
AAATGGGGCGGTTCCCCATATTATTGATGACGTCGACAGGCGGGGGGGTTCCCCGCGTACGTGCCATCTGAGTAACCGAGGGGAGGGCGCACATGGGAATGACTGGTGCATACGAGCGCAATCTCGATGCAAAAGGTCGTCTGTCCCTGCCTGCACCCCTTCGCGAGGAGCTTGGAGAGCACGTTCGCGTGTTCAAAGCCCTGGATGTCGATGCTCTGTACGTGTTCTCTGCCGAGGCCTTCGATAAGTGGGTCGAAGGACTCTTCGCGGGTCGTGAGGGCCACGAGGGTTTTAACCCGCGTGACATTAACGACCAGAAGCTCATGAGGGCGATCAACAAGCGCACCACGTCGATGGATGTGGACAGCGCCGGTCGTATTGGTCTTTCCGAGTCTCTCCGCAAGCAGGCGAACCTCGACCGCGAGGTCACGGTTGTGGGCAACTACGACCACCTTGAGGTTTGGGATCGCGCCGCGGCCGATGAGGACGATGACGATGAGGCCCTGCTGGACCTCTTCTTCTCGTAAGGGCAAGGCACGGGTAACGGATGGAGCGTGGGATCTTGACACAAGAATATCGGCATGAACCTGTCATGCTCGGCGAAGTGCTTGAGTCGCTGCAGCTAAAGAGCGGCTCCGTTGTCTGCGATTGCACCCTTGGCGGTGCCGGCCATTCGGTAAAGATGGCCGCACAGGTGGGGGAGACGGGCCTTTTGCTCGGCGTCGATCAGGACGACATGGCCCTCGAGGCCGCTGGCGCCCGTCTGGACCGCGAGGTTCCCGGCGTTCCGCACCAGCTGCTGAAGGGCAACTTCGGCGACTTGGACGAGCTGCTTTGCTCGGCCGAGGTGCCCGGGGTCGATGGCTTCCTGTTCGATTTGGGCGTTTCGTCACCGCAACTCGATATCCCTGGCAGGGGCTTTTCGTATAACGAGGACGCCCCATTGGACATGCGGATGGATCCGGGTAATAACACCTTAAACGCAGCTGAGGTCATCAACACCTATAACGAACACGACCTCGCCCGGATTCTACGCGTCTACGGCGAAGAGAAGTTCGCCTCGCAGATCGCGCGCGAGATCGTGCGCCGCCGCGAGCAAGAACCGATCGAAACCACCGGCCAATTTGTCGAGATCATCAAGGCGGGTATCCCGGCTGCCGCTCGTCGGCATGGCGGACACCCGGCCAAGAAAAGTTTCCAGGCCATTCGCATCGAGGTCAATCACGAACTCGATGTGCTCGAACGAGGGCTTGATGCCGCCACCAGGTGGCTCAACCCGGGCGGACGTATCTGCGTCATCTCGTATCACTCGCTCGAGGACCGTATCGTAAAGAACCACTTTAAGGAGATGAGCCAGGGGTGCACGTGTCCGCCGGAGATTCCGGTGTGCGTGTGCGGCAACGTGCCGATACTCAAGGTCATCACCCGCAAACCCCTGGTTGCCCAGCCTGATGAGGTTGAGCGCAACCCTCGGGCGAGATCAGCCAAAATCCGCGTGGCGCAGCGTCTGTAGGCGCGACCGCGCGATATTGGACCTCCCGCTCGCACCATAAACGAAGCTTAAACACACTACCAACGTACTCGGGATGGGAGGCGGCATATCATGGGCTACAACACTTCAAGCGCAGCACTCGCCTATGATATGAACGCCATGCCCGCCTATCGTGAGACGCCGCAGGCCCCCGTTGCTCCCCGTGAGCAGCGCACGCCGCGCTTTGATGTCTACACGGGCGCGGGCCGTCAGGCAAACCAGGCGGTAAGCCCGGTTTTCATGAGCGTTCTTAAAACGTTTTGCATCATTGCGGCTATCTTCATGACGATCGGCGTCGCCCGCGTGGCGCTCGCCGGCGTTACGGCCCAGGTGCTCAACAGCAACGCCGAGCTTACCAACACGATCGAAAAGGCGACCGATGAGAGCTCCGACCTGGAGGTCATGCATTCGGTCTATGGCGCCGACACGCGCATTCGCGACCTTGCGGGCGCTTATGGCATGGTGGAGCCCAGCGAGAGCGTTACACTTGACTTTACGCAGGATGCAGCCGCGGGCGCCAACGCGACCGCGACCGCTCAATAGCAAGACGGTAGCTGAGTATGACAAATGACTATCGCCGCGGTTCCGATGGGGGCCGCGGTTCTGGACGTCCCTCGTCGCGGGGACGTTCTGGTTATCAAGGAACGGGTCGGCAATCTTACAACGCCGGGCGGTCCCGTGGCAACGACCCGGCGTCGCGACTTCGCGGCTCGGGCGGCCCTCAAGTGCATAACACCAGGTCGCGCAAGAGCTCGTCGACCGAATGGCTCACAGGCACGCCTCTGCCTCGCCGCAAAGCCGTCATGGGATTCATTGGGCTTGGCTTGGGCTTGAGCGTCTTTCGCCTTGCCGACTATCAAATTGTCGAAGCCGATAAACTGCGCGAGCGTGCCGATGCGCGTCGCCTGCTTGCGCAGACCCTCTATGCCAAACGTGGCACCATCTACGACCGCAACGGTAACGTGCTGGCGTCGTCGGTCGAATGTCGCAATATCGCCGTGAACCCGCAGCTTGTCGAGGATGTTGACAAGACGGTGTCGGCGCTGGTCAAGGCAACTGGAATCGATAAAAAGACCTGCCGTAAGCTCGTTGAGTCCGATGGAACCTGGGTGTATATCAAGCGCCAGGTGGACGAAGACGATGCTGCGGCGCTGGAGAAGAAGAACCTGCCCGGCGTGCTTTTTGAGCAGGCCATGAAGCGCGTATATCCATACGGCAATCTGGCATCGCAGGTGCTGGGTGTAGTGAATGTAGACAACGACGGCTTGACGGGTCTCGAAAAGCAATACAACAAACTTCTGACCGGCACGAACGGTTCCCTCGTGCGCGAGCGCGCGAGGGACGGCAGCTATATCGCGGGCGGTGCCTATAAAAAGGTGGCTGCGGTCGACGGCGTTGATATCGTGACGACGCTCGATGTCAATATCCAGCGTGCGGCTGAGGACGCTCTGGCAGAGGCTGTCGAGAAGACAAAGGCCAAGAACGGCTCGGCTTTGGTCACCGACCCCACGACCGGTGAAATTCTCGCAGCCTGCTCGTACCCGACCTACGACCAGACCGATCTGGAGAACGCCAAGACCGAGGATATGAACCTGCGCCTGGTCACCGACGCCTACGAGCCCGGCTCGGTCTTTAAGACGCTCGTGGCGGGCGCCGGCTTCGACTTGGGCGTCGTGCGATCGAGTACGTCGTTTGAGGTGCCGGCGAGCATCAAGGTGGGCGACGATACCGTTACCGATGCCGACAAGCGCGACTATGGCATGACCATGGATGTGCGTGAGATGATGCGCCGTTCGTCCAACGTGGGCTTTGTCCTGGTGGGGCGCAAGATCGGTGCCGACGACTTTGCCGCCTATGTGGACAAGTGGGGCATCGGTCACAGCTCGGGTGTCGATTTTCCGGGCGAGAGCCTGGGCATCGTCAAGGAGCGTGACCAGTATGACGGCGCCACGCTGGGCTCGATGAGCTTTGGACAGGCGCTGTCTGTCTCGCCGATTGAGGTCGCACGTGCCGTGGGCGGCATCGCCAACGGCGGCGTGATGATGACCCCGCACTTCTATAAGTCCAGCAAAGGCGACGAGAAGGACTGGGGCGAGGGCGAGCGCGCGATTTCTGAGGATGCTGCATCCCAGGTGACATCGTGCATGCAGACGGTCGTGTCCGAGGGAACGGGCGTTGGCGGCGCGGTCGACGGCTATGACGTGGCGGGTAAGACCGGTACGGCCGAACGAGCCGACGAGAACGGCGGCTACCTCAAGGAGAACTACATGTCGTCCTTTATGGGCTTTGCACCGGCACAATCGCCCAAGGTGCTGTGCTATATCACGCTCGACGGAACGCCGAGCGGCTCAGATGCCGCTGCAGTGCCGTTCCAGTCCATTATGGCCAACGCGCTCGACGTGCTGGGTATCCCGCACACGAGGTAGGGGGTTACAATCTTTGGGGCGTGGTTTGTTGTCCCATATGAGGGGTGTTCACATGCCCTGCACCACGCATGCGCGGCGCTGGGATACAATACGCCGATAGCATTATTAGGTTTACAGGGGAGCTGCAATGATAGAGATCGCCGTCAACAACCTCGCGGCCGCAACAGGGGCCCGAACCGTGACGGGAGAAGCCGATCGGGTTTGCCGCGGGTGCGTTATCGACTCGCGTCAGGTCGAGGAAGGGACGATTTTCGTCGCCTTTCCCGGTGAAAACGTCGACGGCAATGATTTTGCTTCCCGTGCCGTCCAGTCGGGTGCCGGCGCCGTCGTAATGACGCGTGAGCCCGAGGCCGAGCTGGTCTCGCTGGCGCAGGACAAGGGCTGTGCCATCTTGCTGACCGATGATCCCGAGGAGTTTCTGCTGCGTTTGGCGCACGCGTACCGTCTGGAGCTTGGCTGCCTGGTCGTTGGTATTACCGGTTCCATCGGCAAGACGACGACCAAGGACGTGCTCGCCGCTGTGCTCGCCAAGCGCTATCGTGTCTGGGCCACCAAGGGCAATTTCAATAACCTGATCGGCATGCCGCTCACGGTGCTTTCCGCTCCGGCCGATACCGAGGTCCTGGTGCTCGAGATGGGCATGAACCATTTCCACGAGATCGAGCGCCTGTCCCAGTCCGCCAATCCCAACCTTGCCATCGTGAGCAAGATTGGTACCTCTCATATCGGCATTTTGGGTAGCCGCGAGAACATCGCCCGCGCTAAGGCCGAGATTGTCCAGGGCATGTGCGCCGCCGGCGACTTCTTGCCGCTGCTGGTTTTGGGCGGCGAGGACGACTTTACGCCGTTCATTCGCGATACGTTCGCCCAGCCTGCTGGTATCGACGTGATGCTGGCCGGCGTCTCGGACGATGATGAGGTCCGTGCCCGCGACATTCGTGTTGATGACGAGGGCCGTCCGGTCTTTACGCTCGATTTTGGTCAGGGCGAGACAATCGATACCATGCTTGCCATCCCCGGCGTGCAGTCCGTTCCTAATGCCGTTAAGGCCGCCGCGGTTGCCTATCGCCTGGGCGTGACGCCCGAGCAGATCGATGCTGCCTTTAGGGGCCTCACGATTACCGGTCACCGCCAAGAGATCAAGCGCGCCAAGAGCGGTGCCCGCGTCATCGACGATTCCTATAACGCCAGTGCCGAATCCATGGCTGCTGGCCTCGATCTGCTGTGCTCGCTTTCGTGCATGGGGTCTCGCATGGCGATCCTGGGCGAGATGGGCGAGATGGGCGATGAGGCTCCTCGCATGCATGAGCTCGTGGGCGCTTATGCCGCCGCCAAGAAGCTCGACATGCTGGCGTGCGTGGGTGGTGAGCTGGCCCAGCTTATGGCCGATGCCGCACGCATGATGGGCATGGACGAGGACCGCATCCAGGTGTTCTCCGATTATCAGCAGGTGCTCGACCGCATGGGCGGCGCGCTTGAAAAACATGATGTTGTACTGGTCAAGGGTTCCCGCTTTGTTGAGCTCGACCGCTTTGTGGAAGGTGTGTGCTAGCCCATGTTCGGCAATCCCTCGTATCCAACGTATCAGGCTTTTTTGGGGCTTGGCATCGCCGCAGCCATTGCGCTGCTGCTCATGCCGTGGTGGATCAAGCTGCTCAAGGTCGAGGGTATCGGCCAGCAGGTTCGTGCCGACGGCCCCAAGCGTCATTTGGTTAAGCAGGGAACGCCCACCATGGGTGGCGTTGTCATCCTCGTCGCGATCTCGCTGACCTGCCTGCTGATGGGCAAGCTCACCACCGAGCTCGTACTCGTGCTGCTCGCCACGCTGGCGACCGGCGTGCTGGGCCTGATCGACGACCTGACCTCCGTTACGCATGGGCGCTCGCTCGGTCTGACGCCTCATGCCAAGATGATCGGCCTAACCATTATCTGTGTCACCTTTACGGTACTTGCCGTCAACTGGTGCGGCGTCGCCCCCGAGATTCGTTTTCCCGGTGGGTTGACGATCGACCTTGGCGTGCTTTCGACCACCATCTGCGGCTATTCGTTCCCGTGGCTCTATATTGTCTTTTGCTGGCTGATGATTGCCGGTCTTTCTAATGCCGTGAACCTGACCGATGGCCTTGACGGTCTTGCTGGCGGCACCTCCATGATCGCCATGCTCGCCATGGCTGCCATGGCGTTTTTGCACGGAGACGTGAACCTGTCCATCTTCTGTACCGCGTGTGCCGGTGCCTGCTTGGGCTTTCTGTGGTTCAACTGCTATCCGGCGAGCATCTTTATGGGCGATACCGGCTCGCTTGCTCTGGGCGCCGCGTTTGCCTGCACGTCCATCATGACCAACACCGAGGTCGTCTCCCTCATCATCGGCGGCCTGTTTATCGTTGAGACC
The DNA here is from genome assembly GCA_900546105.1 of uncultured Collinsella sp. Lineage (GTDB taxonomy): Bacteria > Actinomycetota > Coriobacteriia > Coriobacteriales > Coriobacteriaceae > Collinsella. The sequence goes on along the minus strand of URBP01000050.1, from coordinate 9,771 downwards.
CTGTCGGTCATGATTCAGGTTGTCTACTTCCATTTTACGCACAAGCGCGTCTTCCTTATGGCGCCCATCCATCATCATTTCGAAAAGAAGGGCTGGGCTGAGACCAAGGTCGTCATCCGTTTTTGGATTATCGCTGCGGCCTTTGGTGCCGTTGGCCTTGCTCTGTTCTTCCAGTTGGGATAGTGGTCTTTCATGCCTCTTGCTGATGTCTTTAGCCTACTCGTTTTGGGTCAGGGCAAATCCGGTCTCGATGTCGCCCGCTGGGCGCTGGCACATCCCGAGCGCGTAAGCGCCGTTACCGTGTATGGCGGCGGCACCTCTGAGCCCAATGACGCCACGCGTGCGCTCGAGGCTGCTGGTGCGTCGTTTGTCTATGGGACCGAACAGGTCGAGGGCGCCTATGACGTATGCGTGACGTGCCCGGGCATCTCGGAGTTCTCGGGCTTCTTTAAGGCCGGGCGCGAACATGCCGCTCAGATTATGGGTGAGCCAGAGTTTGCCTATCGCCTGTCGCCCGATAACTGGATTGCCATCACGGGCACCAACGGCAAGACGACCACCACGTCGCTGACTGATTATCTGCTCAAGGCTGCCGGCGAGGCCAGCGTTGCTGTCGGCAACATCGGCGAGCCGCCGGTCAACGAGATTGACGGCCGAGCCCACAACGAGTGGTTTGTGGCTGAGCTCTCGAGCTATCAGATTGCTACGACCACCGAGCTCCACCCCCGCGTGGCGGTGCTGCTCAACATCACTCCCGACCACTTGGGCTGGCATAAGAGCCATAAGAACTACGCGCTTGCCAAGGTCAAACTGTTTGACAATATGGTCGATGACGATCTGGCGGTTGTCGACGTCGAAGACGCCGGCATTCACGAGTTCGATGAGTACATCTACACGCCGGGTCGTCGCATCTGCAAGGTCGCTTTTGACGAGCCCGAGGGCGAGGATGCCGCCTTTGTGCGCGACGGCAAGATGGTCGTGCGCCTGAAGGGCGTCGAGACCCCGCTCATCGCTGCATCCGAGCTCAAGATCTCGGGCCATCACAATGTTATCAATGCCCTGTGCGCTGCCACGGCTGCCCTGGCAGTCGGTGCCGATGTCGATGGCGTCTGCCGCGGTCTGGCCTCGTTCCAGCCGCTCGAGCACCGTGTGGAGCCGTGTGGCGAGATTGACGGCGTGCGCTACGTCAACGATTCCAAGGCGACCAACACCGATGCGGTCGAGAAGGCACTGACGGCATTTCCCGATGACGATGTGATCTTGCTGCTCGGCGGCCACGATAAGGGCACGCCTCTCACGGACTTCGCGCGCGTTGTTATGGATAACGTACGCTCGGTCGTCTGCTTTGGCGATGCGCGCGAGCGTTTCACCGCCGCTATGGACGAGGCCGATGTCGATGGCGATGTGGATATCGCCCAGGCGGATGACCTGCGCGATGCCGTGGACGTCGCCCGTTCGCTGTCGAGCCGTGGCGACGTGATCTTACTTTCTCCTGCCTGCTCTTCGTTCGATGAGTTCTCGGGCTATGAGGAGCGCGGCCGCGTGTTTAAGGACTACGTGGCCCAGCTTGCCGCTACGGCGAAATCACAAATGGAATAGGGGTTGCGGTGAGAGAGGAGAGCCCCCGACAAGGTATGAGGAGGCCCGACTCGGACCGTGCTTCCTCGCGGCGCAGCACACCGCGTTCCGGTCGCGGCGGGCAGTCGTTTAGCGAACGCTATATTGCCGGCGTTCCCGCCCGTATCATGCGCCCCCGTTTGATATTCATGGCCTGCTTGTTTACCTTGGTATGCTTTGGCCTGCTGATGGTGTACTCGGCGTCTTCGGTCGAGGCGCTGCACGAGAATGGCTCGGCGACGTTTTTTCTGGGTCGACAGGCCGCGTTTGCCGTGGTCGGTGTTCTAGCGCTGATTGCCATCGTGCGCGTTTTGCCGGACAGCTGGTTTGGGGAGGATGTGCTCAGGATCTTCCTTATCGGCATGATAGGGCTACTGCTTCTGGTGTTCTTGGTGGGCAGCGGCAGCCGTGGCGCCACGCGCTGGCTCAACATCGCCGGTATTCAGTTCCAGCCTTCCGAGTTTTTAAAGCCATTTGCCATTGCGTATTCGGCCATCATGCTTGATCGCTTCTTTTCGCCCGGTGGCAACATCAACGAATTCCTTCGCAAGATGGGCATCTACTTGGGCATTTCGCTCTTTCTGATCTTCATCCAGCCCGATTTCGGTACTGTCCTGATCATCCTGTTGACCCTCATGTGCATGGCGTTGTTTGCGGGTCTCGACCCCAGATTTATCATCGGCGTGCTAATCTTCGGCATTCTCGTGATCGTGATTGCGCTTGTCGCAGAGCCGTACCGTATGGTGCGTATTCAGGTTGCCTTGAACCCTTGGGCCGACGAGTATGGTGACGGCTATCAGGCCACGCTTGCCATCATGGCCTTTGCCTCGGGCGGTCTGTTCGGCCGTGGCATCGGCAACTCAACCATGAAGTACTCGTATCTGCCCGAGGCGCACAATGACTACATTCTGGCCATCATTGGCGAGGAAGTCGGTTTTGTCGGAACCGTGCTGTTCTTCTTGGTGTTTGCGATGCTGATCTACTCGGCGTTTCGCATTGCCGAGCAGGCGACCGATCGTCGGGGCGCGCTTATGGCGTCTGGCTCCGCGGTCATTCTCGCGGTGCAGTTTTTGATTAACGCGTTGGGCATCCTCAACGTGTTTCCCATGACGGGCAAACCGTTGCCGTTTATTAGCTACGGCGGTTCGTCGATTATTGTGTCGCTTATGCTTGCCGGGTTGATCCTGCGCGTTTCGTACGAGAGCGCCCGTCGCGATGAGTACGACCGTCGCCGCGAGAGCTTTGCCGTTATGGATGAGAGTACCGCCGGCGTGCCCCACGTGCGCGGCGAGCGATCTTCGCGTAACGGTTTTACCGTCCTGGATGGCTCTGCGACCGAGCCGGCAGCCCGCCCGCGTCAGCGAACGGCACCGCAAGGTCGTCCTCAGCGCCCCAGCCCTCGCACCGCGGGCGGCGGATATAATCGAATCGATTTGAACTCGGACCCGTCGGCGCGTCTGCGCACCGACGACCAGGGACCGCGTGTACGAAGGGACTACCATGACCGATAAGATGACCGTTGCTATTGCAGCCGGCGGCACGGCAGGACACATCAACCCCGCGCTCGCCTTGGCCGAAGAGCTGCGTGATCGTGGCCACCACGTTGTGTTCGTGGGCCAGTCGCGCAAGCTCGAGGGTCGTCTGGTCCCCGAGGCTGGGTTTGATTTTGTGCCCATTACGGTCACGGGCTTCGACCGCTCCCGTCCTTGGACGGCGTTGACCTCGCTGTGGCGTGTCAACAAGGCCAAGCGTGCGCTCGCCAGTCATTTCTCAAAGGTCGGCAAGCCCGATGCCGCCATCGGTTTTGGTGCCTATGTCGAGGTTCCACTGCTGGGGTGGTGCAAGGGCGCAGGCGTTCCGTATCTGCTACATGAGCAGAACTCTGTTCCGGGCCTGGCCAACAAGATGATGAACTCCCACGCCGCCCGCGTGTGCATCTCGGTGCCGGCAGCGCGCTCGGTCTTTGAGCGCGAAGGTGACCCTGACCACGTGCTCATGACCGGCAACCCCGTACGTCGCTCGGTGATCGAGGGCGATCGCGCTCGCGGCCGCAAGGCACTTGGCGTTCCCGAGGACGCTACGCTGCTGCTCGTCTTTGGCGGTTCACTTGGCGCCCAGCACCTCAACGAGCGCGCGGTTTCGCTCAAAAACGAGCTGCTTTCGCGCAAGAACCTCTATGTGTTGCATTCGACGGGTGCCGACGGCTTTGAGGAGACCGAGCGCGCTTTGGCGCTGACGCCCGAGGAGGCGAAGCGTTACCGCGTCCAGCCTTACATCGACAACATGGGCGATATGCTGGCTGCTGCCGATTTGGTGCTCTCGCGTTCGGGTGCATCGAGCGTGGCCGAGATCGCTGCGCTCGCCGTGCCCTCGATACTCGTGCCGTATCCGCATGCGACGGCCGACCACCAAACCACCAATGCCCGTTATCTGGTCGACGCCGGGGCCGGCGTGCTCTGTGCCGATGCCGATATCGACGGTTCTGCCTTTGCCGATGAGCTGCTGCACCTGGTCGATGACGCGGCAGAGCGCGACGTCATGCGTCAGGCGGCGCGTGGTCTGGCTCAGGATAGGGCCGCCGCTCTTCTGGCGGATGCGGTAGAGGGTTTGCGTTAGTTAGACGGGATATCGTCGGTCGCCCTCGCGCTGATGCGGTAGGTGCGGTACAGTTAACGGGTTACAGGCAGTGTTTACGCAAGGAGTACACGAGCACATGGCTGATTCCCAGACTGCAACCTCCGCGCCCGAGTTTAAGAGCGCCCACTTTATCGGTATCGGCGGAGCCGGCATGAGCGGCATCGCCCTCGTTCTGCACGAGCGCGGTTATGCCGTTACCGGCTCCGACCTTAAGACGTCACGTTATATCCGCCAGCTTACCCGCGCTGGCGTGAAGGTGCATGTGGGCCATGAGGCCGCCACGATCGACGAGGTCAAGCCCGACGTGGTTGTTGTCTCTACCGCTATTCCGGAGTCCAACCCTGAACTCGTGCGCGCTCGCGAGCTTGGTATCCCCGTGTGGCCCCGTGCCAAGATGCTCTCTGCTTTGGGCCACGGCTACACGACTGTCGCTGTTGCCGGCACGCATGGCAAGACCACCACGTCTTCGATGTGCGCTACCATGCTCGACCGCATGGGTCTGGATCCGAGCTTCTTGATCGGCGGCATCGTCGAGGGCTATGACACGAACGGCAAGAACGGCTCGGGCGACTACTTTGTCGCCGAGGCCGACGAGTCCGACAGCTCCTTCCTGTTCCTGAACCCCAACGTAGTCATTGTGACCAACGTCGAGGCCGACCACCTCGATCACTACTCGGGTATCGAGGAGATCGAGGCGACTTTCGCCAAATTCATGAGTCTGGTGGGCGAGGACGGCACCGTCATCGTCTGCGGTGAGGACCCGCATCTGGTCGAGCTCGCCAAGTCGACGGGCCGTCACGTGCTTTCCTACGGCTTTGCCGAGAGCAACGACATCGTCTGCGTGCACCCGGATGTCAAGGGCATCCATAGTGACTTTATCGTTCGCTTTGAGGACGGCACTGAGCGTGCTGTGGAGATCAAGAGCAATCCCGGTCGCCACAACATGCTCAACGCCACGGCGGTGCTCACCGTCGCCCATGTCCTGGGCCTTGACATCGACGCCGCCGCCAAGGCGCTCTCGAGCTTTGAGGGCGTCCGCCGTCGCTTTACCCACGTGGGCGATATCGATGGCATCACCGTGGTCGATGATTACGGCCATCACCCCACCGAGATCAAGGCGACGCTTGCTGCCGCTTCGTCGCTGGGCTACAAGCACGTCGACGTCGTGTTCCAGCCGCACCGCTATTCGCGCCTGCAGGCCCTGTGCGACGACTTTGCCGATGCATTTGCCAATGCCGATAAGCTGCTGCTGATTGATGTGTTCTCGGCTGGCGAGATGCCCATTCCGGGTGTCACCTCTAAGATGCTCGCCGATACCGTGCGCACCAAGCATCCTGGCAAGGAGGTCGTGTACTGCTCCAGCCGTCTTGAGCTCAATCAGGAGCTCGAGCAGATGGTGGGCGAGGGCGACCTGCTGCTCACCATGGGTGCCGGTGACGTTACGACCGTCGGTCCCGAGTTCATTGAGTATCTGACTGCCAAGAAAGACGCTTAAGTCTAATGGGTCTGTTTAACGCCGTCATGGCGCTCTCGGGCATGATCGACACGGATGTGATCGAGGACGAGCGCCTTGCGCGTCATACGAGCTATCGTATCGGCGGCAAGGCCGACCTCTTCGTGACGTGCCATAGCTATCATGCCCTCCGCCGCGCCGTGGCGGTGCTCGATCGCGAGCAGGTGCCGTGGGTCATCATCGGCAAGGGCTCCAATCTGCTGGTTGCCGATGGCGGTTATCGCGGTGCCGTCATTTCGCTCGGACGTGAGTTTCAGCGCACGGTTGTTGCCGATGACGGTTGTACGCTGACGGTCGGTGCGGGCGTGATGTTTGCGCGCCTGGTCAACGATGCCCTGTCGCGTAGCCTCTCGGGTCTTGAATTTGCCGTTGGCATCCCTGGTTCGGTCGGCGGTGCGATATCTATGAATGCCGGCACACGGACCGAGTGGATTGGCTCGTTGGTTGAGGATGTTGTAACGTTTGACCCGGCATCCGGTATCAAGCATTATGCGGGGTCCGAGATCACTTGGGGCTACCGCGAATGTAGCCTTCCCCGCAATGAGATTATCCTCGAGTGCGTGCTCAAGCTTAAACCGGCGCCCAAGGCCGACATTCGCGAGCGCATGGAGCGGTACCTTACGAGGCGCAAGCGTACGCAGCCCATGGGTCGCGCATCCTGCGGGTCGGTCTTTCGCAATCCGCCCGATGCGAGTGTGGGCAAGCTTATCGAGGATTGTGGATTAAAGGGTTTTTCGATTGGCGGCGCGGAAGTTTCGCCCGTTCACGCTAATTTTATCGTTAATAACGGAACTGCCTCGGCCGATGACGTTGCCGCGGTTATCAGACATGTGCACGGAAAGGTGAGGGAGGCGTATGGCATCGAGCTCAGACCGGAAGTTAAATTCCTCGGCTTCTAGAGCATCGAAACCCACCTTCCGCCGCGCCGGAGGGCGTTCCGGCGCGCCTGCCAAACCTCAACGCAATACCGTCGCGCACTCTAAGTCTGTCGGGCATGCTCGACAGACCAGTCGACCGGTCGTCGGCTCGCAGCTCGGTAATCGTCCGGCCGCAAAAAAGTCCTTGCGTCCCTCGGTGACGTCAAAGCCTGTTATGGGCGCCAAGCCTGCCCGTCCCATGGCAACTCCCAAGCCCTCGACGGGAACTAAAGCGGCGCGTCCAGGTCGCACGCTGGGCGCATCGAAACCGCGCTCGCTGACATCGGTGCCGGCTACTGCCAAGAAGCCTTCGAGTAAAAAAGGTTTCAACCCGTTATCTTCACTTGGAGCGATGGCAAATAAAACATCAGACGCCGCTTCTGTCGTTACCGGCAAAGGCAAAATCGTGGGCGGCGTTCTGGCCGTCTTGGCCGTGCTCGTCGTCGTTGCCATCGTGGTGATCAACTCTGGATTGTTTACTGCCACTGATATTCAGATTCAAGGCAGCGAGCATGTGACGAAGCACGATGCTATCCAGCTGATCGATTTGCCCGAGGGAACGTCGCTTTTTAACGTCGATCCCGACCAGATTACCGAGGATCTCAAGCAGAACCCGTGGGTCTCGGGCGTGGATGTCCAGCGCCAGTTTCCCCATACGCTTATCATCACGCCGACGGAGCGTAAAGTTATCGCCATTGCGTATATCAGCTCCGACGACCTTGCCTGGGCTATCGGAGACGATGACACCTGGATCGCCCCGCTGTCGACGTCGGTCGAAGTGGACGACCAGGGCAACGTCATCACGACAGGGCAGGGCTCAAATACCTTGACCGGAATCGATGCCGCGCTGGCGCTCGCCAAGCATTATGGCGCGGTGTTGTTGACTGATGTCTCGGCGGATGTCGCTCCGGTTTCCGGCCAGGCGGTGAACTCCAAAGCTGTTAAGGCCGGCTTGGATTATGTGCGTGGTTTTTCGAGCGAGTTCTTGGGACAAGTCAAGGATATTTCCACGCCTTCGGTCGAAGCCATCTCGGCAAACCTCAATAACGGCATTGAGGTGTCGCTGGGCGATTCGGACGATATCGCCAAGAAAGAACGCGTAGTCACCAAGTTGCTTTCGCAGGTAGAGGGCGTAACGTATATCAATGTGCGCTCTCCGGGCAACTACACTTTTAGGAATGCTCCGACCTCGTAGCGCTGGTTGATGCTTTGTTGAGGGGCCATACCACGCCGTTTATCTGGTTTGTTTGGTTTTCACGGTCAATTATTTGACTGATACGTTCATAATGTGCAAACATAATACGGTTTACCTTTGCATTTACTTTCAACCTGAAGGTTAATGTGCGCAGGGGTCGACCCATGCTATGGCTATAACCTTTGTTCGGAGGACCGACATGCACGAGACAGAGATCAACAACTACCTTGCCGTCATTAAGGTGGTCGGCGTCGGCGGCGGCGGTACCAACGCGGTCAATCGAATGATCGAAGAGGGCATCCGCGGCGTCGAGTTTGTTGCTATCAACACCGATGCTCAGGCACTCGCGATCTCTGATGCCGATATCAAGGTGCACATCGGCACCGACCTTACCCGCGGCCTGGGCGCCGGCGCCAACCCCGAGGTTGGCCGCAAGGCTGCCGATGAGTCCCGCGACGACATTGCCGAGGCGCTCGCTGGCGCCGACATGGTGTTTATCACCTGCGGTGAGGGCGGTGGCACCGGTACCGGTGCTGCTCCCATCGTTGCCGATATCGCGATGAACGAGGTCGGCGCACTGACCGTCGCCGTCGTGACCAAGCCCTTCACCTTCGAGGGCCGCAAGCGCAAGAAGAGCGCCGAGGAGGGCATCAAGACCCTCTCCGATTGCGTCGACACCATGATTGTCATCCCTAACGATAAGCTGCTCGACATCGCCGAGAAGAAGACCACCATGCTCGAGGCCTTCGCGATTGCCGATGGCGTCCTTTCCCAGGGCACCCAGGGCATCACCGACCTCATCACCGTCCCCGGTATCATCAACCTGGACTTCGCCGATGTTAAGACCATCATGAAGCAGGCCGGTACCGCCATGATGGGTATCGGTACCTCTTCTGGGGATACTCGTGCCGTCGACGCTGCCCAGCAGGCCATCTCCAGCCCGCTGCTCGAGAGTTCCATCGATGGTGCCACGCGCGTGCTGCTCTCCATCGCTGGTTCCAAGGACCTGGGCATCCAGGAGATCAGCGACGCCGCCGACGTTGTCGCCAACGCCGTCGACCCCGAGGCGAACATCATCTTCGGTACCGTTGTCGACGAGTCCCTGGGCGATCAGGTGCGTATCACCGTCATTGCTACGGGCTTCTCCGATTCCAACGTCAACCGTCAGGACGAGCTCTTTGCTGCTCAGCAGTCTCAGAGCAAGGCCGCTGCCTCCGCTGAGCCGCAGCGCACCGCTCCGGCTGCCAGCCCGGCTCAGGCCGCTCCGACCCACAACGTCGGTGGTACCGAGCTGCCCAACTTTGGCAACGACCAGTTCGAGCTTCCCGACTTCCTGAAGCGCGGTAGCTTCTAGTTCGTTTTTCTCAACGACCTGCACGGGGTGTGTCCATTTGGATGCACCCCGTTTTGTTTCTCGTTTGTAAACGAAAGCCTCCAATCTCCTTACGTTCCCTTTACGTTTGGTCCCTACCGCTGCGGGTATCCTTTTAAGGAAGTATGACAGCCGTATAAACGCGGACTGCGCGGCGACGCCGCGGTACTTGTGTTATTAGGAGGCTTTAGTATGGCAGCACGTGCGGACAACGTTTCGCGTGTCGACCATGATGGAGTTACGTTGGTGGAGGGCGCGACATCCGATGTTCGCTTTGCCTTTACCGAGCGCACCGGTGGCGTTTCTGAAGATGCGTACTCCTCGCTCAACCTGGGCTCGCATGTAGGCGATGACCCCTTTGCTGTTCAAGAAAATCGTCGTCGAGCGCTCGAAGCTATGGGCGCCACTGAGTGCGAGCATAATCTGCTCGTGCCCAATCAGGTACATGGTGACCATATCGTTACGGTGACTTCGAACGGCGCCGATGACCTTGAGGACGTTCGCGAGCAGATTGCCGAGG
>URBP01000049.1 GCA_900546105.1 uncultured Collinsella sp. | reverse complement strand
AGCGCAGCGGCGGCGGCGTCAACGAGCGCCAGGCGGTCGGCCATATAGTCGAGAGCACCCTTAGAGGTCACGGCCTCGATACGGCGGACGTTCGAGCCCGTAGAGGACTCGGAAATGATCTTGAACAGGCCAATCTCGGCGGTATTGGCGGCATGGGTGCCACCACAGAGCTCGCGGGAAAACGGCTGATCCTCGGCGCCCACGGAGACGACGCGGACGACATCGCCGTACTTCTCGCCAAACAGAGCGACAGCGCCGGCAGCCTTAGCCTCGTCGATTCCCATGACACGGGTCACGACCGGCTTGGAAGCAAAGATCTGCTGGTTGACCAGGTCCTCGACAGCCTTGAGCTGCTCGGAGGACAGGGCCTCGAAGTGCGTAAAGTCAAAGCGCAGGTGCTCGGGCGTCACCAGCGAGCCGGCCTGGGAGACGTGCTCGCCCAGGACCTGTTTAAGAGCAGCGTCGAGCAGGTGCGTGGCGGTGTGGTTGCGGCGCAGGAAGCCACGGCGCTCGGCGTCGAGCGCGGCGGTAACAGCGGCACCGACAGTCAGCGTGCCATCGGCAACGTGCGCGACGTGGGCATACAGGCCGTTGTGGTTCTTGGTGTCGGCAACGGTCAGAACAACACCCTCAGCGGAAAGCTTGCCGGCATCGCCCTGCTGACCACCCATCTCGGCATAGAACGGGGTGCGGTCGAGCACGACCTCGACGTCCTCGCCCGCGGCTGCGGACTCGACGGACTCGCCGTTGCGCACGATGGCGACAACCTTGGCGCCCTCGATCACATCGTTGTCATAGCCGTCGAACTCGGTCGCTGCGACCTTGTCGGAAAGCTCGACCCACACGTCGTTAAAGCTGCCCCAGGCGTCGCCCTTGGCATTGGCGCGGGCGCGGGCCTTCTGGTCCTCCATGCAAGCGGTAAAGCCGTCCATATCGACGTCGTGACCAGCGGTGCCGGCAATCTCGACGGTCAGGTCGATGGGGAAACCAAAGGTGTCGTGCAGCTTAAAGGCAACATCGCCCGGAAGCACAGCACCCTCGGCAAGCGCTGCCAGGGCCTCATCCAGGTAGACGCGACCGTTGTCGAGCGTCGTGGAGAAGCGCTCCTCCTCGGAGGCGACGATACCCTTGACGAGCGCGACGTTCTTGAGCAGCTCGGGATAGGCCTCGCCCATTTGAGCGTTGACCTCGTCGATGAACTTGGTCAGGAAGGCGCCCTCGATGCCCAGCAGGCGACCGTGGAACACGGCACGGCGGAGCAGACGGCGAAGGACGTACTCGCGACCCTCGTTGCCGGGAAGGATGCCGTCCGAGATCATAAAGTCGACAGCACGGGAGTGATCGGCGATGATGCGCAGGGAGCGGCTGGCGCCGCAGTAGTCGAACTCGATGCCCTGGCCGATGCGGTTCGGGCCCGCGCCGAGGATCATGGCGCGGCGGCGCGTCTTGGGCGCCACCTCGGTCTCGTCGGCGTCATAGGTCTTGCCGCTGATCTCCTCACCGAGCTTGATGAGGTGCTGCATCAGATCGCCGTCGTAGTTAGCAGTCTTGTGCTGCATGATAGCGGCCATGCGCTCCAGGCCCATGCCCGTATCGAGGTTGCGGTGCGGCAGCTCCGGCATGGAGCCGTCCTCCTGGCGGTCGTACTGGGTAAACACGAGGTTCCAGAACTCAAGGAAGCGGTCGCAGTCGCAGCCAGGCTTGCAGTCGGGGCTGCCGCAGCCGACCTCCTCGCCCATGTCAAAGTAGATCTCGGAGCACGGACCGCAGGGGCCGGTGGGGCCAGCGGCCCAGAAGTTGTCGTCCTCGCCCAGGCGGGAAATGTGGTCCTCAGCAACGCCCAGAGAACGCCACACGTCGTGGGTCTCGTCGTCCTCGGTAAAGACGGTAAAGTACAGGCGGTCGAGCGGCAACTTGAATTCCTTGGTGATGAGCTCAAAGGCCCAAGCGCAGGCCTGCTGCTTGGAGACGCCGCCAAAGGAGAAGTCGCCGAGCATCTCGAAGAAGGACAGGTGACGGCCGTCCTCGCCGATGCAGTCGATGTCGTTGGTGCGGACGCACTTCTGGCAGGAGATCGCGCCGATCTCCTTCATGGTCTTCTTGCCCTGGTAGTACTCCTTAAACTGGTTCATGCCGGCGTTGGCAAGCAGCAGCGAAGGATCGTCGGGGACGAGGGACGAAGAAGGATAGAGCTTAAGACCGCGCTCCTCAAAGAAGTTGAGGAACTTAGAGCGGATCTCGGCCGTAGTCATTGACGGGTAGTCAGCACTCATAGAGGGAATCTCCTCGGTTTCACATCGAAACAGTTCAAACGTAACGATATTACCATCCCGCCGCGTATGTGCAAAAAAGAGGGCCGGCACAATGCCGGCCCTTCAGCGAAATTGCATGTTAGCGCGTATGAATGTTAACCCGAATTACCCCGCTAGTTGTCGTCATCGTCCATGGAGCCGTCGATGCCGGTTTTGGTGTCGTCATCCGTGTTGGAGTCATCGTCCTTGGCGAAGGGATTCTTGAAGAAGCCCGTGGCATCGGGTTGCAAACCCGAGAGCTTAATCCAGGGATTCTCAAGCTCGGGCTTGGGCATAGCCTTGGCCTCGGGCGCGGTCTCGTTACCGATGAGCTCGGACTCGTAGATGAAGGTGTCGTCTCCAAGCGCGTCATAGGCGGCGACCGGGTTGCCATCGGCATCACGGTACGGCGTGCCCTTAAACACGGCGCCGTCATAGGCCACAAGCTGGCGGCCGGTCTCATTCTCGAAGTAGTACACGAAGATACCCTTGAGGGCCGCACAAAGTGGGATGGCAATAATCATGCCGATGGGGCCCATGAGTGCCGAGCCAATAACGAGGGCCGTGAGGCTCATGATGGGATGCACCTGCACCGAGCTCTGCATGACCTTAGGCGAAATCACGTTATCGGTAACGTTTTGCGCGACCATCGTCACGACGAGCGTCCACAACGCCAACATGGGGCTGAACATGAAACCGAGCACCGTGGCGATTGCTGCGCTCACCCAAGGACCGACGACCGGAACCAAATGCATGATGCCGGTAAAGATAGCCATGAGCGCCGCATACGGATGGCCGATGATAATAAAACCGATAAAAGCGAGGAAACCACCGCAGATGGACGTCACGACCATACCGCGCATGTAACCGCCGACAGAGCGAGAAAGGATGGCGACCATAAAGCGGTACGAGGTCTCCTTCTCCTGACCGATGATGGTGCAAATCTCGTGGTGCATGCGAGGGTAGTCGCAGGCCATCCAGTAGGCAAGCACCAGACCAAGGAAGATCACGAACAGCTGCGAGGCCGTATTGGTGATGAGCGGGAACACACCGCGGCCAAGCTCGGCAGCGATCTGAGACACATACTTCGATGCCAAGGCAACCAGCGACGAAAGATTATCGTCCAAATACTCCTTGAGCGGCGTGTTGTTGAGCGTCTTGGCATGCGAGATCATCTCATTGAGATCGCCACCCGCAACACGAAGCTGCTCGGGCAGGCGGCTCAGGACTTCCATGATCTGACCAAATAGAATCGGCGACAAGATACAAACGACACCGACGAGCACGGCAACGACCACAATAAGCGCGATAAGCGAACCGATGCCGCGATTCACGCCATGGTGCTCGAGCCAGTTGGTGATCGGGGACATCACAAAAGCAATGATGGAGCCGACGGCAAGAAACTCGATAACCGGCGCCAGGATGCCCATAAGGTTAAAGATGACGGCGGCGATGACGATGCAGCCGACAACGGCCCAGATACGCAGCGTCAAAATGCGAGTGTCGCGCAGCGCGCGATCGGTTTGTTGGGGGCGCTCACTCATGAACGAATCATCACTCCGTCGGGGTCGATCTTGTCCTGAATCTTCTTAAGCGTGCGGCGCAGCAGACGCGAAACCTGCACCTGAGAAATACCCAGCTTCTTGGCGATCTCGATCTGGGTCATGCCCTTCACAAAGCGCAGCTCGATCACCTCGCGCTCGCGCGGCGAGAAATCGCGAATGGCCTCCTCAATCACCAAGCGGTCATCGGTAAAGTCGAGCTCATTGTCCTCGTCGGCATAACGGTCGAGAATCGAGGGGGCATCGTCGGAATCGGACGCACCGGGAGCCTCGATGGGCACCGAGGTATAGGCCGAAGACGATTCCATAGCCTCGAGGACCTCGTCGACAGTCACATCTAGATACTCAGCGATCTCCTCGTTGGTAAGTTTGTCAGTAGCCTGGTTGACCTTGGCCGAGAGCTCCTGCAGACGACGCGGTACGCGCACGCTCCAGCCCTTGTCGCGGAAATGGCGTTTGATCTCGCCCAGGATGGTGGGCGTCGCAAACGTGGTGAACTCGAGTCCGCGCTCGGGGTCAAAACGATCGATAGCCTTGAGCAGACCCAGGTATCCGACCTGCATCAGGTCGTCGAGGGGCTCGCCGCGATTCTTGAATTTGTTGGCAAGAAACCTTACCAGGTTCATATGGGACATGACGAGCTGCTCGCGAGCGTCCGGATCACCGGTCTCCTTGTAGCGACGAAACAGCTCGCGGGTTTTCTCCTTGTCCCAAGCGGTCTTACCGCTCCGGGAACGTTCGGTCATATTAAATATCCGCCTTGAGGTCGAGGGAAAGCGTCAGGGGCGCCGCTGTCTTTTCGTAAGAGTCGCAAACGCTCGCCAGAATGAGCTCGGCATACACGGCAGCCTGGTCGTCTTCATCGACAGTCGCCTGATCGCCAAAGGTAATAGTCATGCCAACGTGGGTCTCATCGACATCGAATTTGATGGTGATGTCGTCGCAGTCGACCGCGGTGCAACCAAAGATAAAAGCCTCCTCGGCAGCCATGCGGATGTCCTCGATGCGATCGACAGACATGGAGCACAGGGTACCAACGTTGGCTGCCGTCATGCGCACAAGGCGAGCGAGACGCGGGTCACCAGCAACGGTCAGCGTGATGGGGCAGGTTGCATCGTTACTCATCGCAGGACTCCTCAGAGGTCTCGGCGGGCGTATAGGTGTAATACTGAGCCGGCTTGGCTGCAGACTTCTGAGCCACATCTGTACCATCGGCGGCCTCGTCCTCGCCAATTAGGACGCGCTCGGCGGGCTGCTCGGCCTCCGCAGCGGCAGCGGCGAGCTTGCGCTCGGCGTCAGCTGCAGGTGCCTTCACCTTATTGAACAGCTTCTGCACGGCACCGGCGGCAGAATCGGTCACGCTCGACACGGCGTTGCTGGCCTCGGCCATACTGCCCGTGACCTCGGAAATGTCGCGAACGACGGCCTCAACCTCAACGAGGTTGGACGTCAGGGCGTCGACGGCGGTCTTGCTCGACTTAAGCAGCGGCTCCATTTGGGCAAGTGCCGGCGTAAGCTCGTCGACAGCGCCGTCGAGTTTTGCCACCACCGGCTGCGCCTCGGCGATGGTATTGTTGAGGTCGGTTACGGTCTTATCGAGCGAGTCGACAACGGTGCGGGTCTTGCGCAGCGTGAGCGCGAGCTCAACGATAGCCCACACGCCGGCAATGGCAAGCACCAGCAGGGCAATTTGAATGGGACTCATACAAGCCTCCCGGAAAAATCGAAATACAGACGCTGTTCATGGTACCCCAAAGAAGGGGAAAGATACCCAAAGGGAATGTGCGAGGTGCCAATGACCTACTTGGGCGCGTTGCCGCTACGGTCGCGCTCGCTTTGCTCCACACGCCACTCTTCCCAACCGCGGCCGGCAGGCTGCCAAAAGGCACCACGTTCCAGGCCGTCGGGCAAATAGCGCTGATCGACCCAGCCTTCGGGATAATCGTGCGGATACTTGTAAACGCCGTACTCATCGCTACCAGGGCGATGGCGATCGCGCAGGTAGCTGGGTACCTCACGAAGGTCACTGTTATGGATATCCGCCAGCGCCGCATCGATCGAGGCCTCGCACGCATTGGACTTAGGCGCCAAGCAAACATAGAGCGCAGCTTGTGCCAGGTTAATGCGACATTCGGGATAGCCAATAACTTCAGCAGATTTAAACGCAGCATGCGCCACCAAAAGTGCCTGCGGATCGGCATTACCAACGTCCTCAGAAGCCTGAATCATAATGCGGCGGGCGATAAACTTAGGATCCTCACCCGCATCGATCATGCGCGCGAGCCAATAAATGGTGGCATCGGGGTCGCTGCCGCGCATGGACTTAATGAACGCACTGATAATGTCGTAGTGCATGTCACCATTTTTGTCATACGAAAACCCACGGCGCGGATTGGCAATCTTCACGTCATCCACGGTAATGGGATAGCGCTCCCCCGCCGCAGGCGCTGGCGTTCCCTCGGTATCGGGACGCGTGACGGCAATCTCGCTCGCCAGCTCGAGTGTCGTCAGGGCCGAGCGTGCATCACCCGCAGCCAGCGTACAAATGGTCTTGACCGTATCATCATCGGCCGAGAATTTTCCATTCAAGCCCTGCGGTGCCTCAAGCGCACGCTCAATAAGCGTGGCGATATCCTCATCCTTCAGATGCTCAAGCTCCACCACGCGCCCGCGCGACAACAGTGCCGAGTTGACCTCGAAGTACGGGTTCTCCGTCGTGGCGCCAATCATAATAACGGTGCGGTTCTCAACCGCATGCAGCAAGGCATCCTGCTGCGACTTAGAGAAGCGATGAATCTCGTCGATGAAAAGAATGGTGCGGCGGTCATACGTATTCAGGCGCGTCTTTGCCTCGTCAATCACGCGGCGCAAGTCCTTCACGGAGCCCGTCACGGCGCTGACCTCAACAAACTCGCTCTTGGTATGGTTAGCAATAATGTGGGCCAGCGTCGTCTTGCCCGTACCGGCTGGCCCGTACAGAATCACACTCGATAGCACGTCGTGCTCAATCGCGGCACGCAGCCATGAGCCCTTACCGACGGCCTTTTGCTGGCCCACATACTCGTCGAGCGAATTGGGGCGCATGCGCACCGCGAGCGGCGCATTTTTAAAGGAACGCTCGCGCGTTGAGGCAGAAAAAAGGTCGTCCATAGCCATCCTGTACATCAATCAAAATCGTTGTTGACCAACAGTATACCGAAAGGATACGAACTACCGTTCGTTAATATAGGTACGGTGTGGAAACTTCAAGCCCGGGAACAGCTTGCTCGTCAGCTCGCAGAAATAGCCGTCTGTCATGCTCGCGATGTAATCCACCACCGCTTGATCCTTGTCGTCCTGCCAGGCATAGGTGCGATCGTAGTAGGAAAGCTGCTGCTCAATGCGCGAAATATGGTGCTTAAAGATGTAAGAAGACTCGTCGCCACTGTTTAGATTCCGCAGGCAACGGTCGTAGAGCTTTACGAACGCCTCGCGCAGCTCCGCCTCGGAATCGCCTTCGATACCGCCCTTGCTATAGATCTTCTCGTAGTTCTCGTGCTTGGCTCGGCGAATTTCCTCAAACAGGTCCTCGCTCATCTCGATGCGCGGCTTGCCATAGCTGTGCTCGACGATATCGATGGAAGCGTGCGTGAGGATCCAACTGTTGTAGGCACCGCCCAGGTCATCGTCAAAGGCGTCGGGTGACAGCAAACCCGCCGCAATGGCGTCTTGGCGATCGCGCCCCACGTAGGCAAGGATATCCGAGATGCGAACCACGCAGCCCTCGAGCGTCATGGGGCGCAGGTGCTCGATTGCGCTATAACCCGTGGCAATGCAATCCTCAACCGTCTGGTCAAACTGGTCAAAGGAGCTCATGTCTGAGAGCTCAAACACACGCTGCTCGTACTCGCCGTTATGGCATAGCACGCCGTCGAGCGTCTGGAGCGACACGTTGCGGCCGTACAGCGCGTCGAGCACGCGGACCGACTGCACGTTATGGAAAAAATAGCGACCTGTGCGCTCGTGGTAGATATCGTTGAGGAAACGCTCGCCGGCATGGCCAAAGGGCGTGTGGCCCAAGTCGTGGCCCAGGCCAATCGCCTCGATCAGATCGCAGTTGAGCCCCAGAGCACGACCGATATCGCGAGCGATACGCGAGACAAGCTGCACATGCAGGCCGCGGCGCGATAGGTCATCGTTGCTGCGAAAGCTGAAGACCTGCGTTTTGCCTGCATATCGGGTGTACGCCGGAAGATGAAGTATCTTTTCGGTATCGCGCATAAACGCTGGACGCATAAGTGTGCCTTTGTCGGCAGCGCGATCAATACGACGAATGACCCGGTCGTCGTTGCAGCGATACGGGTTGACGGCACCCGAAGCACGGTCGGCGGAAATGCGCTCGACAAGTTCGGGCGACAACGCCGAAGGAATACGGTCCATGCGCGCCTTAATGACGGCCGTTTTTTGATTAGTTGCCATGGCATGCTCCTTAAGAAGGATGCGCAATAAGTTACAAAGTGCAGCCCACGACCTCGATTATGGCAAATATCGGCACCAAAAACGGGAGCAATGGCAGGGAGCGCGATTTTGTGAAGAGGCAGGAGAGGGCCAGGACCAGGAGCGCGACGGCAAATGCCACGATGCCGCCCATAGGGTCGAGCGTGCAAAGCGCGAAGAGTGCCTTGACATCCCCCATGCCAATGCCGGGAGCGCGGCGAACACGACGCCAAAACGACTCAGTGAGCACAAGGGCAAGGTAGACGATGACCGCAAGACCGGCGTGGTCAAGCGCCGTGTTAACGCCTTTGTCGAGCCAAACGCCTGCTAATGCCGCCACCGCACACGCTCCGGCAAGCTCATTGGGAAAGCGTCGCTCACGGGCATCAATCGCCGCGCCGGCAAAGATGCAAATCCAAAACGGGATATAGATCATCGAACACCTCCTTGGGCAGCAGCCCAAACGCAAAAACCACCACAAAGGTGCCTGTCCCCTTTATGGTGGTTTAAATCGTAGTTATTTGGCGCCTTGCATGACCTCGTCAAGGGTAACGCTCACGGCGTGCTGCGTCGGCACCCAGTCGACCTTCAAGAACAGCGCTGCCACCGTAATGGGGATATAGCTGAACATAAAGATCGGGAAGGTAAACAGGTTGGTCACTAGACGCCACTTTTGCGCGCAGTGAATATGCTTGTACTCAAAGATGGTCGTGAGCAGCGCCAGGATAAAGAAGGTCTGGTACATCATGGCGAAGGTCATAATGAGAGAAGCGGCGCACGCCTGCATCTCAACCTCGGTGGCCAGGAAGCCGTGCGAAAGACCGCCCACAATCAGGAACGTGGCATTGGCGAGCATCGAGATCAGCGATAGCAACATACCCGGGGCGATCGTCATAAACATGTCGTAGGCGGCAAAGCGATGGTAGCGAAAGGTCGATTTGACCAGGTGCTTACCGTAAGTAAAGAACACCTGGTAGAAGCCCTTGGTCCAGCGCATACGCTGCTTCCAGGAAGCCTTAAACGTCACGGGCTGTTCGTCAAAGAACTCCGCCGGTGCATAGCCAATGCGAATGCCGTGAATGGCGCAGAACGTGGTGAACTGAATATCCTCGGTCAGCGTATGGAACTGCCAGCCGTGCATGCCCTCAATTACGCTGGCGGAGATGAGGTAGCCCGAACCAGAGACGGCACAAGACGTCTTACAGATGTTGCGCGCGTTGTTGAGGAAGCGGGCCTCACGCAGATACCACGTGGCGTTGGCCGCAGAGATCCACGAGCTGCCGAAGTTCTTGGAGTTACGATAGCTCGTGACCACATGGAAACCCTGGTCAAAAGCGTCGTTCATCTTGGAGACGTAATCGCGGGAGATGACGTTATCGGCATCGAAAATAAAGTAGCCCTCAAACGTGTCGGGATACTCGTTAAGGATGCGGTCAAACCCAAAGTCCATGACCCAGCTCTTACCCTTACGGGCCAGGTCGTTACGCTCATAGACGATGGCGCCAGCCTCGCGAGCGAGCTGCGCCGTGTTATCGGTGCAGGCATCGGCAACCACGAAGACCTCGATAAGCTCGGACGGATAGTCCTGGTCTTTGATGGAGCGCACGAGATTGGCAATTACCGCCTCCTCGTTATGCGCCGCAATGAAGAAGGCATAGCGATGGAGCTTTTTGGCCTTGGGAGGTGCAACCTCACCGCGCAGGGCGCCAATGACAAAGAAGACCACCTGGTACAGAAAGCAGACCGTGAGCAGCGTAACCACAATCTGGTTAAAGATCACGATGGGCGTGTTGGTTTGTAAAAAGGCGAGCATGCAGGCTCCCAGGAACGCATTACGTAAACAACCGTATATCTTACCGCAGGCTAGGTGCGTTCAAGAAACCACCTAATACTGACTAGGCTTCGAGAAGACCGAGCTGAGGAACGATCTCGTCACCGGTAGCGGTGCGACCAAGCGAGCGCGGAGCCAGATCGTCGAGAACCGCAGCGAGATCCCACGGCAGCTCGTCGCGGCACTCAATGGTCGAATGCGACGCGCCAGGAGTGAAGGAACTGCCTGGTCAGACCCTGATCGGCGCGTGCATCGCACTTACCGTAGAGCGGATCGCCCACGCAGGCGTGATTGATATGACGCATATGCACGCGAATCTGATGTGTGCGACCGGTAAACAGGTGGCACTCGACGAGCGTATAGCCGTCGTCGAAGCGCGTGGAATCAAAGCGCTCGAGCACCCTGAAGGTCGTAATGGCCTGACGTGCAAAGGGATCGTCCGACACCGCCATCTTCACGCGGTCGCGCGTGGAACGAGCGATACCGGTATTGATGGTGCCCTCGTCCATGGCGATGTGCCCGTGGACAAGCGTGATATAGCGGCGGTCGAGCGTACGCGTGCGAATGAGATTTTGAAGTGCGCGCTGCGTGTCGTCGTCCTTTGCCGCAAGCATGAGGCCCGAGGTATCACGATCCAAACGATGCACGATCCCGGGTCGGTCCTCACCCTGCACGGTACCAAGATGGTCGATGCCACAGTGGTAGACCAGAGCGTTCGCAAGGGTGCCGCTCTCGTGACCATGGGCGGGATGGCACACCAGGCCCCGCTGCTTGGAGAGCACGATAAGGTAGTCGTCCTCGTAGCGGATATCGAGGGGAATGGCCTCGGGAATCACGTCAGTCGAATCGTGAGGCTCGGGCAGGTCGACCGAGATGCGGTCACCGGCGCGTACGGCATACTTTTTTGACAGACAGGTCTCGCCGTTCACGATTACTGCGCCGCCCTCGATCAGATGCGCGCAGGCAGAGCGCGTGGGGCAGCCGGCGTTGGCACCCAGAAAGGCGTCGAGACGCTGGCCAGAGCAATCGTCGGCAACAAGAATATGGATGTCGGCCAT
Organism: uncultured Collinsella sp.; assembly: GCA_900546105.1. GTDB lineage: Bacteria > Actinomycetota > Coriobacteriia > Coriobacteriales > Coriobacteriaceae > Collinsella. The sequence goes on along the minus strand of URBP01000049.1, from coordinate 5,332 downwards.
TAACGCTCATTCCTTTCGCGAATCTTGCGGGCACGCTCCCCACGCTGCTTGGCTTTGCGCATGGCGCGGGCCTCATCACGGGCATTGAGCTCGGCAGTCGCATCGACCTCGCGAGCGGCGGGACTCAAGAACATGTAACCGATAAGCGCCAGCACAACACCGACCGTAATGCCGATATCGGCGACGTTAAAGACGGGAAAGTCGATGAAGGTGGTGGCAATAAAATCGGTCACAAAGCCAAAAGTCAGACGGTCGATCGCGTTGCCAATGGCACCGCCCGCGACCATAGCCATGCCCACCACCTCCAAGCGAGCAAGCTGGGGCGCGCGAAGCAAGTACACGGCAATAGCGATAATGACCGCCAACGCCAGCACGGCAAACGCGATGCCATGCCCCTCGCCCATGCTAAAGGCAGCACCGATATTGCGAACAAATAGAAAGTCAATCACACCGGGGATAACAGTCATATGCAGAGCATCGCCCACGGCACGAACCGCAAGCTTGGTCAGCTGGTCAAGAAGCAGCACAACCAGCGCCACCCCACCAGCAACACCCAACCGCCAACGCAAAGGCGGCGTCATATCCCCAGCACGACCCAAATCAATCCCCTACCCTCAAGAACATCGAATTCCGTTTAACGCAAATCAATATCTTATATTGACCAGCAACGAAATAGCCGATGATTCGTTACCGACAGCGAAAACCCGCCAGAGCGAGCAAGGTGCCTTGAAACAAGGCGGCATTGACCTTCTGGTCATGCCGCCGAAGATGAAAGGCAGATTGCCGCTCTGGCGGGTTTGCAGCGTCAACCGGTTACGCGGTTTGGTAAAACCGCGTAACTACAAAGCCTCCGCGCAGCGCTTGCAGATGTGAGCGTGGCCGTTGTACTCGCCGACGGTGGTGCGATAGTTCCAGCAACGGTCACAGCACTCGCCCTCGGCAGCCTCGATGGCAACGGAGAGCTCCTCGCCCTGGGTCAGCTCAACATCGGAGACGATGTAGAACTCAGCCAGGTCAACGGCCTTATCGCCGGTCAGCAGCGCATACATCTCGGCGGGAACGACCGCCTTGACGCGGACCTGCTGGCTCTTGGTGAAGGTGCCGGCGGAGCGGGCATCCTCAAGTGCCTTGGTCACGGCGCTACGGAGCTCGAGAGAAGCCTCGAGCACGCCCTCAAACTCGTTGGCCTCGTCGACCGTGATGGGCGACTTGTACCAATCGAGCAGCGCGGCGTACTTCTGGTGATCGACGCAGCCGGCAGGTGCATAGGCCATGGCCTCATCGACGGTGTAGGACAGGATCGGCTGCAGGTCGCGCATGAGCATCGAGAAGAGCTCGGCGAGCACGGTCTGTGCGCTGCGGCGCTCGAGCGAACCGGGCTTGTCGCAGTACAGACGGTCCTTCAGGGCGTCGAGGTACACGTTAGAAAGCTCGGTCACCACGAAGTCGTAGAGCGCACGGTAGGCGCGCGGGAACTCGTAGCAGGCGTAGGCGTCATCGACCTCGGCCTGGACCTGGGTCAGACGGGCAACCATGAGCTTGTCGAGCGGCAGCAAGTCGGCAAAGGCGACACCGTCGGTCTCGGGCTCAAACTGACCCTCGAGCTCAGAGAGCAGGAAGCGCAGCGTGTTGCGGAAACGACGGTAGGCATCGGACGTACGAGCAAGGATCTCGTGGTCGATGGAGACGTCAGAGCTGGTGTCGACAGAGGCAACCCACAGACGGATGATGTCAGCGCCCATCTCGTCGCAGACCTTATTGGGGTCGATAACATTGCCGAGCGACTTGGACATCTTGCGGCCCTGACCGTCGAGCGTGAAGCCCTGCGAGACGACCGCCTTGTACGGAGCATGGCCGTTGGCACCCACCGAGGTGAGCAGCGAGCTCTGGAACCAACCGCGGTGCTGGTCGGAACCCTCGAGGTACACATCTGCCGGATACTCCAGCTCGGGACGGTACTCGCAGACGGCCTTCCAGGAGACGCCGGAATCCCACCACACGTCGAGGATGTCCTTATCGGCCTTGAGGTGATGGCCGCCGCACTTGGGGCAGACGCAGGCCTCGCCCAGGTAGCTCTCGGGAGCGTCGGTAAACCAGGCATCGGAGCCCTTCTCGTGGAAGAGCTTGATGACGGCGTCGAGCGTGGCGTCGTTCATGACCTTCTCGCCGCAGTCGGCGCAGGTGTAGCTGGGGATAGGCACGCCCCAGTTGCGCTGACGGCTGATGCACCAGTCGGGACGCTGCTCGACCATGGCGCCGATGCGGTTGGCCGCGTGAGCCGGATACCACTTGACGTTCTCACGGACCTCCTTGCCAGCCTGCTCGCGCAAACCGGTCTTGTCCATCGAGACAAACCACTGGTCGGTAGCACGGAAGAGCACAGGGTGCTTGCAGCGCCAGCAGTGCGGATAGCTGTGCGTGATCTTCTTCTCGAGGACCAGGGTGCCGCGCTCGCGCAGGAACTCGATGATGTGCGGGTTGGCCTCATCGGTATCCATACCGCTGAAGGGGCCACCGGTGCCAAACTCCTCACCGGTGTAGAACTTACCGTCGTCATCGACCGGCATACAGATGTCAGTGATGCCCTCCTTGAGGCAGGCGAAGTAGTCGTCGACGCCGTGGCCGGGCGAGTTGTGGACGATACCGGTACCGTCATCGACACCGACGTAATCGGCCAGCAGCGCCACGCCCTCAACGCCGTCAAAGATCGGCTGCTTGTAGTGGATGTGGTGGAAGGTCTCGGCGGGAACCACGTAGGGCTTGCCGTCGACCATGACCGGGGTGTACTCCCAGCCAAACTCCTCGCAGCACTTGGGAGCAAGGTCCTCGAGCATGACCTCGGCGCGGCCATCGTGCTCGACGGCGACATAGGCGGCACCGGGCTTAAGGGAAACGGCCTGGTCAGAGGGGATGGTCCACGGCGTGGTCGTCCAGATGATAAAGTCGACCGGGCCGTCGAAGTTCTCGAGGCCGGCGGGCTTGGAGGTCATCTCGAAGCGCACGAAAATGGACGGGCTCGTCTCGTCGGAGTACTCGATCTCGGCCTCGGCGAGGGCGGTGTGGCAGTGCTTGCACCAGTGGACGGGCTTGTGACCGCGATAGATCATGCCCTTGTCGAACATGGCCTTGAAGACCTCGATGTCGGCGGCGTCATGCTGGTGATAGAGCGTCAGATACGGGTTGTCCCAGTCGCCGAGCACGCCCAGGCGACGGAAACCGGCCTTCTGCAGCTCGATGTTCTCGACAGCGAACTCGTTGCAGAGCTCACGGATCTTGGCCGTGGAAGTCTGGTTGAACTTCTCGGTGCCGAGCTTCTCCTCGACCTTGTGCTCGATCGGCTGGCCATGGCAGTCCCAACCGGGGACGTAGGGGACCTCATAGCCCTGCATCATCCAGTAGCGGTTGATCATGTCCTTGGAGATCTTGTTCATGGCGTGGCCGATGTGGATCGGGCCGTTGGCGTACGGAGGGCCGTCGTGCAGCACGAACTTCTTGTGACCCTCGTTCTTCTTCAGAACCTGCTCGTAGACCTTGTTGTCCTGCCAGTCCTTGAGTCGCTTGGGCTCGGACTTGGAAAGACCGGCACGCATGGGAAATCCGGTTTTGGGCAGATTCATCGTCTGCTTGTACTCGTTTGCCACGGTACCCCTTTCATGTCGTGGGCGCGCACGCCCTCTGGGCACCAAAAAAGCGCCCGTCCCTACAAGCTGGGACGAAGCGCCACAAAACGGGCCGCATGCCCGTAAAAGCTCTTCGCTTAACCACCCAGCTTAGATGCCCTCGCCCGCGTGATAGCGCGCTCGCATCCGTTACTCGGCTGGCCTGTATCGACGACCATATCGGCGATGTCTACTAAGACGAACCTGCGCGGCACGTCCGTTGGGACCGCAGCTCCGGGGTGATTTTCATCGGTCGCATGCGCGGGTTCTCAGCACTCCCCGCTCTCTGTAGCATGCGGATGGCCGACTACTCGTCCCCATCAACGCTTATGCGGAGTATGCTAGCACGTTCCGTGCCGGCGAAAAACCCTCAACACTGGTTTTATACGTTCAAAATTTCTTGCGGCCGTGGACCTTCTCTTGGAGCAAAATACCTGTAAGCACTTTATCGAACGAAAGAAGGTACCTATGCGCACAATTGGAATGAGCGACTATACCGTCGGCGAAGACTGCTTTGACGAGCTGCCCGGAGCGCTGGCCGAATACGGAGCGACCAAGGTCGCAATCATCGGTGGCAAGCGGGCACTGGCCGCAGCACTTCCCGGTATCGAAGCTGCGCTGGCAGGTACCGACGTCGAGATTCTGGAGACGCGCGTCTATGGCACCAACAGTACACGTGCCAATATCGCCAAGGTCGTGAACTCCCCTGCCTGCCAGGAAGCCGACGTACTCATCGCCTGCGGCGGCGGCAAGGCACTCGACACCGTCAAGACGGCGGCCATCGAGCTCAAGAAGATCGTCTTTACGGTGCCGACGATCTGCTCCAACTGCTCGGCCGCGACCGCCATTGCCGTCGTCTACAACGACGACGGCTCGCTCGAGGGCTATTCGTACCCCAACCGCCCCGCGCACATCTTCATCAACCCCAAGATCATCGCTGAGGCACCGGCAGAGTACTTCTGGGCCGGCGTGGGCGATGCCCTGTCCAAGCAGCCCGAGGTCGAGTACGCCACGAGCGCCGGTAACCTGGAGCACACCGCCGGTCTTGGCCTGGCACTCGCGCACACCTGTTCCGAGCCGCTGTTTACCTATGGCGTGCAGGGTCTTGAGGACGTGCGCCAGGACCAGTCGACCGAAGCCGTCAAGCAGATCGCGCTCGACATCGTGGTCAACACGGGCTATGTCTCGAACCTGACCAACCAAAACGATTACTACTACAACTCGAGCGTGGCGCACGCGTTCTACAACGCTTCCTGCAGCATTCCGCGCGAGGGCTCCTACCTGCACGGTGAGGTCGTGAGCCTGGGCGTGCTGGTGCTGTTCGCCTACACGGGCGACACCGAGAACCTTAAGCGCTACGCCGCCTTCAACAAGCAGATGGGCCTGCCCGTGACGCTTGAGCAGGTCGGGCTTTCCGAGGCCGACATACCTGCCCTGTGCGAGTACGCGCACGCCACCAACGAATGGAAGCAGGGCAACCCGGAGCCCTTCACCGACGAGAAGTTCGCCGCCGCCATCAAGGCCGCCGACGCTTACGGCCACACGCTCTAGGACTGGCCCAAAACAACCACAAAGGAGACAGGCACCTTTCTGGTGGTTGTTTATTGCTCCGGCATTCAGTTTGTACTTGAACCCGATTCTTTACGAGAAAGGGTTCGGGTACGTTTTTTGTT
>URBP01000048.1 GCA_900546105.1 uncultured Collinsella sp. | reverse complement strand
AGCGTTAAATAAACGCGAAGCGTTTATAGCGAGCAGGCAAGGTCGCCGATAGGCGACCGCAGCCGGTGCGGATTTGCGAAGCAAATACGCGGATGTCCCGTTGCCCGCTCCACCGAGCACGGGAGACCTCGGGAGCGTCGGATTCAACCCATTTTGCCCGCGCATGGGCGTAGGTCCGGGTGTGTCGCCGCAGCCGGTGCGGATTTGCAAAGCAAATACGCGGACGTCCTCATGGCCGCTCTTGCGGCAAAATGTTAGGTTAATGCCTGCAGCCCATACTCGCACCCGCGCACGGTACAATGGTTGGGTTACGACCAACGTGCCAATAGCCAAAAAGGAGCCGCTATGATCGATCGCTATACCCGCCCGGAGATGGGACACATCTTCTCCCTCGAGAACAAGTACGCCATTTGGCAGGAGATTGAGGTCCTGGCCTGCGAGGCTCAGGCGGAGCTCGGCAAGATCGGTATTTCCAAAGAAGAGGCCCAGTGGATCCGCGATCACGCCAACTTTGAGAAGGCAAAGGTCGATGAGATCGAGGAGGTCACGCGCCACGATGTCATCGCCTTCCTGACCAACATGAAGGAATATATCGACGCCGATGTTCCCGAGGGCGAGCCCAAGCCTAGCCGCTGGGTTCACTACGGTATGACCAGCTCCGACCTGGGTGATACGGCTCTGTGCTATCAGCTTACTCAGGCGTGTGACCTGATTATCGAGGACGTCAAGAAGCTCGGCGTGATCTGCAAGCGCCGCGCCTTCGAGGAGCGCAATACGCTCTGCGCCGGCCGCACCCACGGCATTCATGCCGAGCCGATGACCTTCGGTATGAAGTTCGGCTCTTGGGCGTGGGAGCTCAAGCGCGATCTCGATCGTCTTGAGGACGCTCGCAAGAATGTTGCCTTCGGTGCCATCTCCGGTGCCGTCGGCACCTACAGCTCCATCGAGCCGTTCGTCGAGGAGTACGTTTGCGAGCACTTGGGCCTGGTCCACGATCCGCTGTCCACGCAGGTCATCAGCCGCGATCACCATGCCTACCTTGCCGGCGTGCTTGCCACTACGGCGGCCACCTGCGAGCGCATCGCGACCGAGGTCCGCAACCTGCAGAAGACCGATACGCTCGAGGCCGAGGAGCCCTTCCGCAAGGGCCAAAAGGGCAGCTCCGCCATGCCGCACAAGCGCAACCCCATCACCATGGAGAAGGTCTGCGGCCTGTCGCGCGTCGTGAAGTCCAACGCCCAGGTCGCCTTTGACAACGTCGCCCTGTGGCACGAGCGCGACATTTCGCACTCCTCTGCCGAGCGCGTCGCCCAGGCAGATAGCTTCATCGCTCTTGACCATATGTTCCAGTGCCTCATTCGTGTTATCGACGGCTTGCAGCTGTATCCGGCTCGCATGATGGCCAACCTCAACAAGACTCGCGGCCTCATCTTCTCCTCCAAGGTCCTGCTGGCCCTCGTCGATACGGGCATCACCCGCGAGGATGCCTATGCTATCGTGCAGGAAAACGCCATGGCTACCTGGCACGAGGTGCAGGATTGTGTCTCCGGCCCCACCTTTAAGGAGCGTCTCGAGGCCGATCCGCGCTGCACCGTCAGCCAGGAGAAGCTCGACGAGATCTTCGATCCGTGGGACTTCCTCACCCGCATCGACACGGTCTTCGATCGCCTGGAGCAGCTCGAGTTCTAATTGATCGATTAGGGACGATGTTAAACCTATCAGTTTGCTTTTGAGCTCCTTTGAGGTACAGCTTTCCAGCTCAAGCCCCGTTGGTAACTCGTTTACCAACGGGGCTTTTGCGTGGGGGGCGCCGGGAAAGTCGCACTTTAGCGGATGATGGTATATTGCAGAAATGTCGTTTGCCGTTAATTTGTCCCTTCTGGCAAACATTAGCTTGTAAGTGACCGTCGGGGGGGGGTATCCTTAAGCCAATTTTAAGGTGCGGGAGAATACTGCGTTTTCTCACGAGAGATTGGACTTAGGGGAATGAGAAAAGGATTTTGGAGGATAGCCGCCGCATTTTGTGCCGTTTTGGCTGCCGTAACGGCAGTTTCAGTCGCTACGCCATCAATAGCGGTCGCATCGGAAACTAAGGGAGGAGAGGTTCTCGTTTCTGTTTCACAGGACAGTGTTTTGAAATATTGTTCTGTTGCGGTCGGGCAAAGACTGAATGGAAGTGTCCGCTTTTCGCTTCCGGGAGCTCCGTCCCAGGAGATAGCTCAAGCGGCGCAAAACCCCGAGAATTACACGCTAACGATTTCGAGTGATGATGCAGAGAATATCGCGCTTTCAAACATCTATGGACAATGGGAATATACGTTGTCCCCAGTGTCTGTTGGAGACGGCAAGCTTCGGATAACTGCTGAGTTCAATTATGAGGGTTACAAAGCGGAGGGTTATCTTGAAATAAGCCTTGCTAAGTCTCAAAACAAAATAAAAGAAATAAAGTATGCAAACAATTCGGACAAGGCAAAGCCTGTGTCTTCTCTGACGTTGTTATATATCGAGAAGTGTCCTGTTTGCGGAAAACAACACTATGGCTCTGAGAAAGGGAAAGTGCTGCTCGCATTTGAGCGGCCCGATGAGGAGCCGACGGCGTTTGATATCTATGGAAATAGCTCTTATGACGATGGGTCGGGGCTTTATACGCAGCTAAGCAGTGATCAGATAACGGAGTGTAGCAATTCTGCCGATTATCAGCTGCAGGCTCCTGTTTATATTAATCCGCACAGCAGCAGCGCTAGTGAACTCCGGATAGGCGTGAGTGACTACGCGCAAGATATTTATCAGAAGAAACGACTCTGCGACGTGGTGATGAAGGAACAGGGTCCCGCTTTTGTTGAGAAAAACATGAGCGGAAAAATGGCTATCGGCTCTAACGCATGGATCGATTCGAGTGATTTGATTGATGTTGAACTGAATTCAACCGGGCAAGCTTGCAGAGATTCATCGCGTGACTACCAGTCTCAAACGTGGAAATTATCCTATTCAGTTATAAAAGGACAAGACATTGTTTCGATAGAGGGAGATCGGGTCACCGCAATCAAGGTGGGGACTGCAACTATTGAGGCGACGGATTCGTTCGGCGGCAAACATGTCGGCACCATAGATGTGATTCCCTACCCATCCGTTAAACCTTCGATTGCATTCTTGAAGGAGAGCGAAATCTCAATTGAAAGCGAATTAGCTCCAGACCGCACCGGCACGGACGATTATCTGCTTGATGCGAACAGATATCGCGATTACTTTGGAACTGTGTTGACGAAGGAGGCTGTAGAGCTTCTCGATAAATATCCATATTCTGAATATCGATTCGTGTCATCAGACCCTAGCATCGTTAGCATCGAGATGTACGCTGTGAGCTCAAGTACAGCAGGATATTTCGCGCATCCGAATGGCTACGGCACTGCAAAGATAGACGTCTATCTCGGTGACCCCGATAATGGGGGCCTTCTCTGTGACACGATGACCGTTCATGTCGTCAAGCCTGGCGAGGAACCTGCAAAAACGACGGTTTCCATTGCGGATGGTTACTCAACATCTATGGACAAGGGCACGACTCAGCAGTTGAAGGCAAAGGTTTCCCCTGACGATAAGGCCAGTAAGGTTGTCTGGTCCTCTTCTAACGAGAGCGTCCTTACCGTCGATGGCAACGGTCTTGTTGCCGCTGTCGGTGACGGTGATGCCACGATCACGGCAACGGTTGATGGGGTCTCTGCAACCACGGATACAATTACGGTAACCACTCCGGTCGTAAAGGTCTCGGGCGTCAGCCTCAGCGCGTCGAATCTTAAGCTTGCTGTGGGCGGTGAGCCCTCGACGTTGACCGCAGCGGTTGAGCCCAACAATGCAACGAATAAGAATGTGTCCTGGTCTTCGAGCGACCCGGAGGTCGCCACGGTTGCGGACGGCGTCGTGACCCCGGTCAAGGCCGGTGCTGCCACGATCACCGTTACCACTGAGGACGGCGAGTATAGCGCCACGTGCAAGGTGACCGTTATTCAGCCTGCTACGGGCATCACGCTCGATAAGCAGAAGGTCGCGCTTGCGGGCGCTGCAACCGAGCAGCTTAAGGCGGCGGTCGTTCCCGCGGAGGCTAACCAGACAGTTGTTTGGAAGTCCAGCAATGAGAGCGTCGCTACGGTCGATCAAACCGGAAAGGTGACGGCTGTCTCCAAGGGCGCCGCAACCATCACCGTTTCGACTGAAGACGGCGTCTATTCTCAGGATTGCGCGGTGACCGTCTCTAATCCCGCAACGAACCTTACGGTCGACCAGACCGCTCTTAACCTTAAGAAGGGCGAAGAGGGCACCGTGAAGATTTCTCTTGTTGGAGCCCTTGCGGGTGAGGTCGACGAGACCAAGCTTGCTCTGGATGACACGGGCGCTTCGAAGGCGTTTAAGGTTGTCGACAACGGCGATGGCTCCTACACCGTTACCGCCCTCAAGACCGGTTCTGGCTCATTTGTCATCACTGCAGAGTCGCTCTCCCAAACCGTCTCGGTGACCGTGACCAACCCCGTCCAGAAAGTCGAGCTCGACAAGACGAGCCTGTCCTTTACCGTCGGTGATGCCTCCGCAAAGCTCTCCGCAACGGTGAGTCCTGCCGATGCAGACGATACGACGGTGAGCTGGACCTCCAGCGACTCGTCGATCGCTACGGTCAAAGACGGCGTCGTGACGCCGCTTAAGGCCGGTAACGCCACGATCACCGTCACCTGTGGTGACAAAACAATGACCTGTACCGTTACTGTAGCGGCGAGGGCCATTGCGGGCGTTGCAGGTAGCGACGGAACGGACGTTAGCGTAAGCGCCGAGAACAATGCCGCTGCCGGCATTGCCCAGAACAACAGCATCTCTCTTGTGGTCGAGGAACCGACAAATCTTACCGACGCCGCCAATGCTACGATTTCCGGCCTTGAGCAGGGGGCTACCAAGGTTGCCGAGAAGCTCGATATCAAGCTTCTCAAGAATGGCGAGGTTATCGAGGACTTCGATGGCATGTCCTTCATCGTTCGTGTCAAGATGACCGCAGCCATGAAGGCGCTCACCAATCTCAAGGTGCTCTACGTTGCCGAGGATGGTTCCACTCAGGCTATGGATACGTGGACCGAGGGCGACTACCTTTGCTTCCGCACGAGCCACTTCTCGACGTACGTGGTGACGGGCGAGGAGGCCAATGGTGAGCCGGTTCAGCCTACGCAGCCCGTGACGCCGTCCCAGCCTAGTCAGCAGACGACGACTAAGGTGACCAAAAAGTCTGTTAAGGCTACTAAGGGCGCGCTCGCCAATACGGGCGACCAGGCCCTTGCGGTTGCCTTTATTGCTACTGTCGCAGGCGTTGCGCTGATCGCTTTCGCTCTTATGCGTAAACGTTTCGAGCGTTAGGGTGCCCCGCTCGTCACCCGCATCGACACAGTCTTCGATCGCCTGGAGCAGCTGAGCTTCGAGTAGGGTTGACCTAATTCGACCGCTTACGGATACATTTCAACCATTGGCGCCTTGCCCGTCTTGGGCAAGGCGCTTTTTTCGCTGTTGCACTGGCCCCCTGGTAATAAAATGAACCTTATCTGCTGTTTCGATGAAAAGAGCCGTGTGCCCAGACGTATCAAACGAGCCACCATCGTCTCGTTTACGCTCATACTCCTTGTTGCCGTCTGTGCGGGCGCCCTGACGTATACCGTTCGAAGCGGTTCTTCCTCCTCGAGTGAAGCCGATAAAGATCTCCCGGTGCTCAAAATCGGCGTTACGGATAACGATCCCTATGTGTATATCGATACCACGGGCGATTACGCCGGTATCGATATCGATATCGCCCGCGAGGCTTGCAAGCGTGCGGGAATCAAGCCGCAATTCATTGACATATCTTGGAACGATCGTGACCGCCTGCTCAAAAACGGCGAGATCGATTGCCTGTGGTGCGACTATTCACCCTGTTATCGCGAAGACGAGTATTGCTGGACTGAGCCGTATCTAACCTTGACGGTTTCGGTTGCCACCAAGAAAACGAGTGGTATCAAGTCCTTGGCGTATCTCGATGGCAGCAAGACTGTTGCGGTGATTGCCGGTTCGGTGAGTGAACGCCGATTGCTTGCAGGCGATCTGGAAATCTCGTCGGACGTGCATATCAAATCATATGGCTCCGCCGAACTCTGCAAGGCCGCCCTGGTCAAAGGTTATGTTGACTGTTGGATGGCGGACGTTCAGTCGCTTGATTGTCTTGTCGCCCAGTATCCCGGCCTGTATCGTGTGTTCGCTGACAACGTTATGACGGTTGACCTTGGCGTCGCGTTTAAGGACGGCTATGAGGGGGAGTACGTCAAAAACCTCAATACCGTGCTGTTCGAGATGGATCGAGATGGCACGATTGAGCGCATTGTGGGCAAGTACAAGGCGGGGGCGACGACGGACGGGCAAGGAGCGGAATCATGACAAATGATGAGCGCCGCTTGCGCCGAAAGGCATTAGTCACCGCGGCTATCTGCGTTGTGGCCAGCGCTGTTTTGTTGGGTCTGCTATATGTGGTCGGTACGCATCGCTGTCTCGATAAAACGCTTGGGTTTGGCCAGGAAACCATGGTGTTTTTAAAAAACGCCTGCGAAAAATATGACCGATATGAACAGGGAAGAAAAACCGAGGCGACGCACAATTTGGATGCCGCGCTCGAGTCGTTTTCGACGTTCTTGCCGCCTGATCGCGTTGAAGTCAACGATGATCGTGTCGAGGAGTACGTCCATTCCGAGCACCTTTCGGGAATGTTGGTCATGGACGCCGACGGCCATATGACCGCTCATTACGATATCGACGGTCGCGATCCGCTGATGCTGTGGCGAGAGGAGCTTGCCTGTTCGTCGGTCGCATCGATGTATCGAGGCTCCAAGGTGTCCTACTCGACGGTCGTTGAGCGTCGAGATGTCGACTTTGCCGTGAGTGTTGTTCCGTACGGTGATGGCGTAGCGCTGGGGTATCGATCGCTTGCGCCCGAGCCCGCCGATGATTATTCGTATACGATCGCCGACGTGCTCGTGAACAATACATTCCATCAGAGCCCAACGGTGTTCGTGATGCACGATGCGCAAATCGTTTCTTCAAACGATTCGACCGTCGATATAGCTCTCGCCCGGCTTCTTGCCGATAGCGGAATTGATTGGAAAGACGAAGGTCTAACACGTGTCGAATATCGGGGAAGTACCTGGTATGCCGTGCGTGCGGCGTATGAGGACTATCGCCTGTTTGCGCTCTATCCCAAATCCGAGGTCATGTCGGGCAGGATTTCATTTATCGCTGTCGGCGTGCTGGCGTTCCTGGTGTTTTTGGTTGTAGTGCTGTTGGTGCGTATCGTCGCCGATCGTCGCAATTTGGCCGAAAAGGACAAGCAGCTCGGCATCATCAATGCCATCAGTTCCACGTATGAGTCGACCCTCCTGTTGCATCTCGACACGCTCGAGATCGAGGGGATTAACATGTCGCCATCGGTGGCGAAGATATTTGCCGAGCACGCCGAGGCATATGACTTTTTTGCAACGGTTTGCCGAGACATTGTGAGTCCCGAAAGTCGCGAGGCGGTCATGGAGCTCTTAGATATAAAGACGCTTCAGGATCGTATGGAGGGCATGCCGTACTTGGATGCCGAGGTACGAGACTGCCGAGGTACGTGGTATTCGCTGCAGGTTGTTCCACAGCGCCGCGATGAGCAGGGTCGACTGGAGTCGGTCGTCGTGGCGACGCATAACATCTCGATGACAAAGCGCGCCGAGGAGCTTTCTTTCCAGGATAAGCTGACGGGACTTCGCAATAGAAATTACCTTGAGTCCCTTGGCGACGACCTGGTGAACGATTCCCTGCCCGTGAGTGTGATCATGATGGACTGCAATTTCCTCAAGCGTACCAACGATCTCTACGGTCACGAAATGGGCGATGAGCTGCTACGGCGTACGGCGTCTGTATTGAGGCGGGCGGCAGGCGAGAAATTTGTGCCTATGCGCATTGGTGGCGACGAGTTCTTGCTGATTTGCCCTCACACCGATCGCGAATCCGCATGTGAAGTAGTGCAAGATCTTCGCCTCAGCCTTGCTGCTGCGAGCGATGAGGTGCTGACAGTCAGTGCGTCGTTTGGCGTCGCGACGGCAGAGGCACCCGGTTATACACTGACCGAGATTTACCACATCGCTGACCACAACATGTATCAAGAGAAACGAAAAGTCCACGCTCGGGAAGCAGATTGCTAGTATTGCTGCCGTCGGTTTGCGCATTGGGGAATGTTGAATCGGTGCCCGCGATACTTTATCGGTTCGGACGGGGATAATAGACGTCTGAAATTGCTTTACGAGAGGGGAACGCAATGATTAGTTTTGATTACAAGCCTCAGGGCGTATGCGCTCGCAATATCCACCTTGATCTTTCTGATGACGGCAACAAGGTGGTGGGCGTCGAGTTTACCGGTGGCTGCAACGGCAATCTCAAGGCTATCTCTAAGCTGGTCGAGGGCGCTCCTGCCGATCGCGTCATCGAGGTTCTCGCTGGTAACACCTGCGGTATGAAGAAGACTTCTTGCGCCGATCAGCTCACGCGCGCTATCGAGGCCGCTCGCGCCGAGATCGCCTAATGAGTATCGCCGACCAGATCAAGAACGGAATATCGCGCCGCGGCTTTGTGCTCGGAGGGGCTGCCGCGGGCGCTGCCACGGTGCTTGCCGGATGCTCAAAGAAAACGGGTACCAGCGATGACGCCGCTGGCGAGCCACAGGTTATCAAGGACGATTCGAAGATTGTCTCGATCACTGATGAGTACGAAGCTGTCGATATCGATCTTGAGCCCGCGGCCTCGTGGACGCTGCCGCTGGGCACGCTGCTGTACTACTGCGATGGCGACTATGCTGCCGCGATGATGGCGCCTGCTTCTGCCCTGCATGCCAATACGCTTGGTGTGCTCAACCTGGGCGATGGCTCGCTTACCACACTTATCGAGGATCCCGTTGAGGGAACCGGTTATGCGTTTTACGACGTTCGCGCGGGTGATGGCGTGTTCGCGTGGGTCGAGATGAACTTTGCCAATGCGTCTTGGAAACTCTATGCGCAAAACCTTGCAGGCTCCTCCCTTACCGGCAACGCTGTCGAGCTCGACCGCGGTGGCGAAAACTACGATCCGCCGCTCTTCACAGCGTATGGGTCGTCGGTCATCTGGTATAAGATGCCCTCGTCCGGCGGCAGCAAGACGAGTAACGATTCGTACTGCTACCGTCAGTCGCCCAGCGAGTCCAAGCCTGAGACTATTTGGAAGTCAACGGGGCGCTTCGCATCCGCCCCGCGTGTGAGCGACGGCATCCTGACCATCTCGCCCCGCGTGCACAATGATGAGGGCGTCTATTACGGTATGACGGCGATCGACCTGACTGACGGCAACAACACGAAGCGAGCTCAGCTGGTGCTTCCTTCGTCGGTTTCGCCTTTCGAGGCCGTGTATATGGGCGACACCTTCGTGTTCTCCATTGAGGCGACGTATAGCGGTGTGGGTAGCCTGGGCAATATGGGCACCTATATCGGTAACGAGGGTGGGCCGTACCTCTTCCTTTCGCGTGAGCCGCTCGCGTGCGCTGCGGGAAGGAAAAATAAATACCTGGTTAAAGTTCAGGCGTCGCATTTTTTGATTGACACTTCGGCCAAGACCTACGGCTCGCTTCTGTCGCCCGACCGAGCCTTGGAGTATGGCGATTATCCTGCTACGGCGGGTAAATCGAACTCGTTCTTAACGTACGCAACGGTGCGTAACAGCCAGGGAATTCCCGAGACGGTTACCGCTCGCCTGTTCTCTCTTTAGTCTTCGAGGGGTTAAAAAGGCGTCGACAGGGGAATAAACGCGTTGTGACTATGAGTACCGCCCGCCGAGCTGTCGCACCCATGCGATACCCGGTGGGCTCAGGTGCGTTAAAATGAGCTTGTTCTTAGCTAATTGAGACAGGGGGGCCGTGTTATGGCTTCAGATGCAAAAAAGATTCTGCTGGTCGAGGATGAGAAGGCAATCCGTGACGCTGTCGCTGCCTATCTCGAGCGCGAGGGCTATTGGGTTGTGGGCGTGGGCGACGGCCAGTCCGCTATCGAGGAGTTCGAGAAGCACCAGTTCGACCTGGTTGTGCTCGACCTTATGCTCCCCAAGATTCCCGGCGAGCGCGTTTGCCGCACCATTCGCGACACCTCGGATGTCCCCATCATTATGCTGACGGCCAAGGGCGAGATCGAGGACCGTATTATCGGCCTCGAGCTCGGAGCCGACGACTACCTGATCAAGCCGTTCTCGCCGCGCGAGCTTGTCGCGCGCGTACGCGCCTTGTTCCGCCGTGCCCACCAGGCCGATGAGCCGGCCGTCGAGGTGCTCGACTTTGGCGATCTGGTCATTGACATCTCGGGCCACAAGATTTTGGTCGAGGGCAAGGAAGTCGACCTGACGGCTTCCGAGTTCAAGCTGCTCACCACGCTTGCCCGTCACCCCGGCCGCGTCTACAACCGCATGGAGTTGGTCGAGAAAGTGCTCGGCTACGACTTTGAGGGTTACGAGCGCACCATCGACAGCCACGTGAAGAACCTTCGCGCCAAGCTGGGCGACGACCCCAAGAAGCCCAAGTGGCTTTACACCGTCCACGGTGTCGGCTACCGCTTCGAGGCTCCGACCAAGACCGATAATTCGGACGAGAAATAAAGGAAATCACATATGACACCTGCGCGCTTTGAAATCGGGCAAAAGCATAAGCAGGAGAACGAGGCGGGTTCCAAGGCTAGTTGGAACACGCCTCGTTCCGATTCACGGCCAACGATGAGCTATCCCTCGCGCATGGCCCTGGCTTTTGCCCTGACATCGCTCATGACGGTACTGGTGCTGGTGGGCGTTGTCTCCGTTGTGTGGGGCACGGTTTTTACGGATTACACACGCTCCAATATCGTCGAAATCGCAAATTCCGCTGCCGAGAAGTTGGCGACCTCATATGAGGAAAACGGCTCTTGGACCGCGGGAGAACTGCGCACGGTCGCAACGTCGAGTTTGGTTTCCGACGATTTGGGCATGCAGGTCGTCAATAAAAAGGGCGTGATCGTTTATGACGATTCCTGGCCCTCGGCAAGCGCCACCGCCGATGTACGCGAAAACCAGGCTACGACCGACGACACGAGCGGTAAGAGGGCATCGCATAGCCCGGTCTCGTCTGCTCCAACCGACTCCGATAGCGTTGCTAACGTCGAGATCGTAACGTCTTCCGGCGAGCACGTCGGACAGGTAAAGCTGTGGGCTATCGGCTCCGACGCTCTGCTCACCAAGGCGGACTCTGCGTTTAGGGAGAAGACCTTTAACGCCATGGCCCTCGCCGCGGTTGTTGCAATCTGCATTTCGGTCGTTATCGGATCGCTCGTGTCGCGCATGCTCACCAAGCCGATTCATCGCATCACCAGTACCGCAAAGCAAATCCGTGACGGCGACCTGTCGGCTCGCACGGGACTGCGCGGTGATGACGAGATTGATCAGCTGGGTGAGACCTTCGATGAGATGGCCACTTCGCTCGAGAAGGATATGAAACACGAGAAACGTTTGACCTCGGACGTGGCTCACGAACTTCGTACTCCGCTTATGGCCATGCTCGCAACGGTCGAGGCCATGCAGGATGGCGTATATCCTACCGACGATGAGCACTTGGAGACTGTTGCTTCCGAGACGCGTCGCCTGGCTCGTCTGGTGCAGCAGATGCTCGACCTGTCGCGCATGGAAAACAGCACGGCTCCGCTCAACCTTGAGCCGGTGGACATGGTTCCTTTCGTGCGTTCCATCGTCAATGCCCAGGAGCGCCTGTTTGTCGACCGCGATCTGCGCTTGCGCTTTGCTGACGAGACCCAAGGTCACGACGATGTCGTCGAAGCCGATCCCGACATGATCACACAATGCGTCATCAATCTCATGAGCAACGCCATGCGCTACACCCCCGAGGGCGGTTGGGTCGTGGTGTCGGTGCTCAGTGACCGCAAACACGTCAGCATCGCCGTTTCTGATACCGGCATCGGTATTGCCAAGGATGACTTGTCGCGCATCTTTGGTCGTTTTTGGCGTGCCGACGCCAGTCGCGCCCGCGAGGCGGGTGGCCTGGGCGTGGGCCTCGCCGTGACTAAACAAATCGTCGAGCGCCATCATGGCTACATTTCCGTAGAGTCGGAGCTTGGAAAGGGTACGACTTTTACGATTCATCTGCCTCGCGAGCACACGGCGGACGCGGCATCTACTACAATGGAGCACTAGCTTTTCGCTATTCGGTGAAGGAGGGGTTTCGTCCCTGCCGCTCCGAGTTTGCGAAAACGTGCGGGAAAGAACCCGCATTACTGTCGTATTTTGGTAAGGAGTGACTCACGTGACAACGATGGAGCGTCGTCCGGATTCCCGTGGCAAGGTTCGTGATATCTACGATGCCGATGAAAACCTGCTGATGGTCGCCACCGACCGCATTTCTGCGTTCGACTTCATTCTTCCCGACGAGATTCCGTTTAAGGGAGAGGTGCTCAACCGCATCTCGGCATTCTGGTTCGATAAGTTTGCCGACATCGTTCCCAACCACCTCGTTTCCATCGACCCGGCGGATTTCCCTGAGGAGTTTGCTGAGTATCGTGACTACCTCGCCGGCCGCGCCATGCTGGTTAAGAAGGCCCAGACGATTCCTATCGAGTGCATCGTCCGCGGCTATCTGACCGGTTCGGGCAAGAAGACCTACGACGAGAACGGCACCGTCTGCGGCATCCAGCTGCCTGAGGGCCTGACCGAGGCTTCCAAGCTTCCCGAGCCGCTGTTCACGCCGTCCACGAAGGCCGAGATCGGTGACCACGACGAGAACATCTCGTTCGAGCGTTGCTGCGAGATCGTGGGCGAGGACATCGCCACGCAGATTCGCGATCTGTCTCTCAAGATCCACAAGGCTGCTGCCGAGTATGCAGCGACTCGTGGCATCATCATTGCCGACACCAAGTTCGAGTTTGGTGTTATTGATGGCAAGGTCACGCTGATCGACGAGTGCCTCACGCCCGACTCCAGCCGTTTCTGGCCTGCTGCCAGCTACGAGGAGGGCAAGATCCAGCCTAGCTACGACAAGCAATTCGTCCGCAATTGGCTCAAGGCCAACTGGGATATGACGGGGGAGACCCCGCACCTGCCCGCCGAGGTCATCGATGGCACGTCCGAGCGCTATCGCGAGGCCTTCCAGATCATCACGGGCTCCCAGTTCACAAGCATGAAGGAGAACGCATAAGTGAGTACCCGTAGCGCCACGAACAAGCGCACGCAATCCCACGAGGTTACCGGGGTTGCGCGCAAGTCCGCCGCATCTGCTAAGCCCGCCCGTCAGGCAGCGAGCTCTGTCCGCGTCGTGCCAGCATCATCCAAGGCACGCCGCAAAGAGCTCGAGAAGGGTGAAAACCTGGACGGCCTTTCCAAGGAGGAGAAGCGCGCCCGCAAGGCCAAGCAGCGTGCTCGCGAGGATCGTATCTACACGGTGTCGAATATTCTTCTCAAGCAGGATGAGGACTACACCAAGCGCCGCCGTATTTGGTGGGCTGTGCTCGCTATCGGCATGGTGCTCGTCGTGGCAATTGGGGCCTCGCTCTACTTCGCTCCCGGCGGCACGGTGTCCAGTCCCGTCCAGATGGTCGGCATCGTTTTGTCCTATGTCATCATTCTGGGTGACTTTATCTACGACTTCGTTCGTATTCGTCCTCTGCGCAACATGTATCGCACGCAGGCCGAGGGCATGTCCGAGAACAAGCTCAACGCTCTTATTGAGCGTGCGGCTGCCGAGGAGGACAAGAAGGCCTCCAAGAAGAAGTAGTAGCGTTACAACCTATAGATATCGCTAAGATATAAGGCGCGTCGTTTTTTGCGGCGCGCCTTTTTACTGTCCTATAGATAGATGGAGTGGCACATGATTCGAGCTGCCCTGACGGTCGAAGAGGCTCTGGAGGGCATGAAGGCCCTGGAGCCCAAGATTAAAAACTACGCTCGCCTGGTCGTCCGCAAGGGCGTAAACGTCAAGCCCGGCCAGGAAGTCGTCGTTCAGTCTCCGGTCGAGTGCGCGCCGTTTGCGCGCGTGGTGGTCGCGGAGGCCTATGCTGCCGGCGCTGGTCACGTGACGGTCATTTGGGCCGATGATGCCGTGACGAGGCTCACGTACGAGCATGTCGAGAAAAGCTATTTTGAGCAGACGCCCGAGTGGAAGCGCCTGCAGCTTGATTCACTGGCCCAGGATGGTGCCTGCTTTATCTTTATCGAGGGTGCGGACCCTGCCGCTCTTAAGGGCATCGATCCCGCTAAGCCTGCTGCAGCTTCTAAGGCAAGGAACACGCAGTGCAAGGTCTTCCGCCGCGGACTGGACTACAACATCAACCCGTGGTGCATCGCCGGCGCGCCGGTCGTTGCCTGGGCTCGCGAGGTGTTCTCGGGCGATGCGGATGAGGTTGCGATCTATAAGCTATGGAATGCGATTCTACACACCGCTCGTGCCGATGGCCAGGACCCGGAGAGCGACTGGGAGCTTCATGACGCGGCGTTCGAAAAGAACCTGCGTTTCCTGAACGACAATCGTTTCGACTATCTGCATTACACCTCGGCAAATGGAACCGATCTGACGATTGGCATGACGAAAGGTCACGAGTGGGCCGGCGGCAAGGGCAAGACGCCCGATGGACACCCTTTCTTCCCCAACATTCCCACCGAGGAAGTCTTCACCTCGCCTGATCGTATGCGCGCCGACGGTATCGTGTACTCGGCCATGCCGCTCATTCACCACGGTAACAAGGTCGACGATTTTTGGATTAAGTTCGAGGCCGGCCGCGTAGCGGACTACGATGCCCGCGTGGGCAAGGCGACGCTTGCGAGCATCATTGACACCGATGAAGGTGCCGCTCATCTGGGTGAGGTCGCGCTTATCTCCAAGAACACGCCGATCCGTGAAAGTGGCGTTCTGTTCTATGACACGCTCTATGATGAGAACGCCAGCTGCCATCTCGCGCTGGGTGTCGGTTTCCCCGAATGCATCGAGGGTGGGTATGACATGTCCAAGGAGGAGCTCCTGGAGCATGGCGTTAACGTCTCGAGCACGCACGTCGATTTTATGATCGGCACGGACGATATCGATATTACGGGCATTACGCCTGATGGACGTGAAGTTGTGATTTTCCAGAACGGCCAATGGAGTTGGGAATAGCCCCAGACCGTGGTACAATGCCACCCGCGGGCCGTTAGCTCAGCTGGCAGAGCAGGGGACTTTTAATCCCAAGGTCCAGGGTTCGAACCCCTGACGGCCCACCATAGAATGGAAAAGCGACTGGCGGATGCCGGCCGCTTTTTTGTTGCCGCGACGCGGGTTCGAACCCGAAAGGGCGCGGAGCTGAGTAAACGCGTAAGCGTTTGCCAGCGCAGCGCGCAAGGCGCGAAGCGCCGCAGCGGCCGCCTGCGGAGCAGGCTGAACCCCTGACGGCCCACCCAAAGTAAGGAATACGAAATGAAAACAAATAGATACGAAATTAGCGGCAGCACATTAAAGATAATAGCAGCCATTTCGATGGTTCTCGATCACGTAAGCAGGATCGTCCTGACCAATGGAATCATGACTCACGCATCGTACAGTCAGATATCAGACGAACAGTGGGCGATTCTAAGCGAGGCTTCGGATGTGCTTCATGTTCTTGGCAGAATTGCATTTCCCTTATTTTGCTTTTTGATAGTTGAGGGATTTTTGCATACTCATGACATAAAGAGGTACCTGCGAAATATGCTTGTCTTCGCAATCATTGCGGAGCCCATATACGATTTCGTTCAAACCGGGCAACTATTTGACCTTCGGCAACAAAATGTTATGTGTGAGCTCCTGCTTTGCTTGGTCTTCTTGATAATTCTGGAAAAGATACAAAGCCTTTCAAAATGGAAGAGGTACATCGCAGAAACTGCTCTGATTGTTTTGACAGCACTGGCAGCTGAATACACTAAACTAGATGGCGGTGTGTATGGCATTCTGCTTGTGGCTGCATTCTATTTATTCCACGACAGCAAGGCCAAGATGTTCTTTGCTGCAGTATGCGCAGTGCTCCTTTCGTCATGCCATATAGTTGGCGGCGGATTTGAGTTTGCTACAGCTAATATATTTAATCCTGATGTTGCTGCCGCGGTCGTTTCGTTGCTGCTTATCAATCTTTATAATGGCAAGCGAGGGCTGAAGCTCAAATATTTCTTCTACATTTTCTATCCGGCTCATCTTGCTCTGCTTTATGGTGTCTCACTTATTGTTTTGAACTGTCTTTAAAAACTCTCAAACAAGTCTCTGAAAGCAGAACTAAATTGACCCTAAGACTGCTTGTGAATTTCCGGAAGACCTGTGAGATACGAGGATAGACAACGAGGGCTGTAGAAAGATGCTTCGAAAGCATGAATGGCAGCGAGAAAATGAGTTCGGAAGCACCCCTCTGGATGCTCCAGCATAGAATAGAAAGCGATCGGCTCCGGCTGGTCGCTTTTTTGTTAACGATGCACGGTTCGAACCCGAACTTCTATATATAGGAACGCTTGGCGAACAAAACCTGCCTTTTACCGACGGGAAACAAATAACCGATGCT
>URBP01000047.1 GCA_900546105.1 uncultured Collinsella sp. | reverse complement strand
ACCATCGTGTCCTACGCTGACGAGGACCAGATCGGCGAGGTCATCGATTCCTTTAACAACGGCTATCTCCGAACGCCGCTGTCCACCCGTCAGGAGCTGTCGCAGAGTGCCTACGCCCTGCGCGACCAGATTAAAAAGACGCAAGATGAGCTCAACAACCTGAAAGTACAGGACGATACGGTCTATGCGGATGACATCGCCCACTTAAAGCAGCTTGCCGAGTGGATGTATGAGCGCGTCGACGTGATCTGCCAGAGCTGGGACATCTCGCTGGCCATTCCCGATGGCGAGCCGATGAGTTCCCACCAAAGCGAGATCCTGGCGCCCATCGCGCAGGGCGGCAACAGCGCGCTGAACCAGTACGATGCCAATGTGGGTTCCTGGAAGCCGCAGCAGCGTTCCTAAAATTAGTTCGCCATAGTCGGCATAACCTACGTGCGCAATTGATGTAAGCCCGTGCTTATTGCTACAATTCGTACAAATATGCTTTAAACGCACGAGGAAGGAACCACATGTTTGGTTTTAAGAAAGAGCTCTACACGCCCGAGTATCAGCTTGTCGGCGACGAGTGCGCCGTAATCGAGACGTCGAAGGGCACCATCAAGGTCAAGTTTGACGGCGAGGGTGCCCCCATTCATGTCGCGAACTTCTGCGAGCTTTCCACGATGGGCTTCTATGATGGCCTTAAGTTCCATCGCTATGTGCCCGGTTTTGTCATCCAGGGCGGCGACCCCAATACCCGCGATATGTCCGGCGCCGACGTTGCTGCCGGTCTTGAGGGCCCCGATGGCATGCCTGGTACCGGTGGCCCCGGCTACTGCATCAAGGGCGAGTTTGCCACCAATCCGCGCAACAGCCATGTCGATGGCGCCCTTGCCATGGCACGCTCCATGGACCCCGATTCCGCGGGTTCGCAGTTCTACTTCTGCTTGGGTGCCCAGCATAACCTCGATTCCGGTTACACCGTCTTTGGCACCACGGTCGAGGGTCTCGATGTGATTTCGCAGCTGCGTGCCGGCGACGAGATCGTCCATGTCGAGATCGTTCACGAGTAAAGGGGACTTCCTTGAATAGCCAGCTGATCCAACAGGGCCGCGCCGCTTACCGCGCGGGTGATTTTTCCGCTGCAGCCCAGATGCTTGGGGCGGCAAAAACTCCCGATGAGATTATGGGCGAGGCCGATCACCTTCGTGGCAACGCCTTGATGCACCTGGGCATGTATGCCGAGGCCGCCGAGGCCTATGCCGCCGCCCTCAACGACGGCACCTACGGCAAGCGCGGCGCGCTGCTCACCAACCGCGGCAAGGCACTCGCCGCCGTGGGCGACTACACGACGGCCGCTCAGGCGTTCTCTGCTGCTACGCAGGACGCTTCTTATGCCACGCCGTTCAAGGCCTATCTGGGCTTGGGTAACGCGCTGTTCCAGTCGGGCGACTATGCCAACGCGGGTACTGCTTTCCGTCAGGCTGCCATCGACGGCGCTAATCCGGCTCCTGCCGCCGCACTCGGCGAGCTCGGTCGTTGCTTCATTAAGCTCGGCCGTCCGGCGGATGCCGTGGAGACCTACCGCACGGCTATCGACTTTGCCGGCCCCCGCGACGACACGCGTGCGCTCAACGCCGGCATGGGTCAGGCGCTTTCTGCCGCCGGCCGTCCCTCCGACGCACTCGACGCCTTTAACGCCGCTACTGCCGATGGCATCTACCAGCTCACCTCCGAGCAGGCCGATGAGCTTGCCCGCGTGCACGATTCGCTTGCCGCGCTGTCTGCCCAGACGGCTATGGCCACGGCTCCGGCGCCCGCGATGGACGCTCCTGCCGTCGATCCGCTCGATCCTACGGGCGCGACCGGTCAGTTTATGCCCGATCCCTCGGACACCGGCTTCTTTACGCTGTCCGAGTCCGAGATGGTCCAGCAGGACCGTCAGGATCGTAAGCAGGCCAAGGTCCGTCGTCGCCATCGCCACACGGGTCTCAAAGTCTTCATCGTGCTGCTTCTGCTCATTTTGATCGCCGCGGGCGGTCTGGGCTTTGCCTACACGCGCGGCTTTGGCTTCCCGTCCCAGGAGTCTGTCGTTACCGATCTGTTCCAGGCTGCCGGCGACGGTGACACCGCAAAGGCCGAGTCTTGCCTGGCATCGAGCCTGTCCGAGGACGCTAAGTCGATGATCATCTCCTCGATTCCGCAGGGTGCCACCGTGTCCGTCGAGGGCATGGATCAGTCCATGACCGAGACGACCGCCAAGGTGAAGGCATCGCTGTCCAAGGGCGGCGAGCAGGAGTACACCGTCAAATTCGTGCGCTCCGACAACCATATCGGCTGGGCCGTTTCCTCGCTCGATATGGATTTCTCGGCTGCTGACAACCAGTAGTGACCTTATGGGATTTAGCTTTGCCCGGCGCTTCACCGCAAGTGAGGTGCCGGGCTTGCGCTAGTATGATGAGCTAGTAGTTTTCCAGCAATCATCCAACACATCAGGAGTTGCGTTGTTTTCTTTGATGGATATGTTCTTCGGTAGCTATGCGGGCGATCTTGCCATCGACCTCGGCACCGCAAATACGCTTGTCTCCGTGCGCGGCAAGGGCATCGTCATTCGCGAGCCCTCTGTTGTCGCCATCGACAAGAACGACGAGCGCATCCTGGCGGTCGGTATCGAGGCAAAGCGCATGCTCGGCCGTACGCCCGGCAACATCGTGGCCGTTCGTCCCCTGAAGGACGGCGTCATCGCCGACTTCGATGTTACCGAGGCCATGCTTCGCTACTTTATCGACAAGGCGTCTGAGAAGCGCTATCCGTGGACCCCGCGTCCGCGTGTTGTCGTCTGCGTTCCTTCCGGTGTCACGTCGGTCGAGAAGCGTGCTGTCTTTGAGGCCACGATCCAGGCCGGTGCCCGCCAGGCCTATCTGATCGAGGAGCCCATGGCTGCCGCTATCGGCGCCGACCTGCCCGTCGAGGAGCCCACCGGCTCCATGGTCATCGACATCGGTGGCGGTACCACCGAGGTTGCCGTTATCGCTATGGGCGGCATCGTCGTCTCGCAGTCCATCCGTATTGCCGGCGACGAGTTCGATCAGGCCATCCTTACGCACGTTCGTGATGCCTACAACCTGGCCATCGGCGAGCGTACGGCAGAGGACATCAAGATCAAGGTCGGCTCCGCCGTGCCGCTCAAGGACGAGCTCGACGTCGAGGTCAACGGCCGCGACGTGATCACCGGTCTGCCCAAGACCGTGCGCATCGAGAGCGAGGAGATTCGTCGCGCGCTCAACAAGCCGCTCGACGAGATGGCCAAGGCCGTCAAGGACGCACTCGACGCTACGCCTCCCGATCTTGCCTCGGACCTTATGTACTACGGCATTTTGCTGACTGGTGGCGGCGCGCTGCTGCGCGGTCTCGACGTGCGCCTGCGCGATGAGACCGGCGTTTCGGTCAACGTCAGCCCCACGGCGCTCGATAACGTTGTTAACGGCTGTGCCCGCGTGCTCGAGGCCAATGCGTTTGATGGCGGCTTCGTCCAGACCAATGCTTAATTTCCAAAAGGTGGATTCCATTTGGCACGATCTTCGGGTTTCTCCACAAATCTGAATACCAAGCGACAATCAACGGGTATGCGCCCGTTGATTGTTTTCAGCCTGATTTCGGTGTTGCTGCTCACGTTTTATATTCGTGAGGGCGAGACGGGGCCGATTCATGCCGTTCGTTCGGGCGTGACGACGATTACCTCGCCGGTGCGTTTTCTGGGCTCGGCTGTGGCGGCTCCCTTCAATGCGATCGGTAACGTGTTCTCTAACCTTACGGCGTCACAGGACACGCTTGACGAGCTTAAGAAGCAAAACGAGGAACTGACCTCTAAGGTCGCCGAGCTCTCCGAGGCTCAAAAGACCGCCGAGCGACTGGAGGGTCTGGTCGGTCTGCAGTCGACCTACAACCTCAAGTCCACTGCAGCTCGTATCGTCGGCGCTTCGGGCGATGCCTGGACCTCGACCGTTACCATCGATAAGGGTTCTGCCGACGGGCTTACCATTAACATGCCCGTGACGAGTTCTGCCGGTGTCATAGGCCAGATCATCGAAGTCTCGGCCAAGACGTCCACCGTGCGCCTGATTGGCGACGAGAACTCGGGCGTGTCCGCCATGGTGCAGGATACGCGCGCCCAGGGCATGCTGCAGGGTCAGGCTGACGGCACGCTGCGTCTTGAGTATGTGAGCGTCGATTCCGACGTTAAGGTTGGCGACATCATCGTGACCTCGGGCATTGGCGGTGTGTTCCCCAAGGGCCTTCCGCTCGGCACCGTCTCGTCGGTTGAGAAATCGGCAAACGACGTGTACTACACCATTGTGGTGCGCGCTCAGACCACGGCCGAGAACAACGAGGAAGTGCTGGTCATCACCTCGCTGACCGACGAACAGTCGGCCTCGGATGAGGACGTGAACACCGCTAATAGCACGCCGCAGGGAACGTCGCGCGATGCTGCGACCAAGACGAAGGACGAGAGCTCGGATGACAGTTCCGACACGTCTGAGACGACCGATTCCGGCTCGAGCGAATAGGGGGCATGTCCATGGATCTACACGAGCAGGGGATGAGCTCCCGCACGTTTGTAATCGCCGCCATCGTGTGCGTGCTGCTGCAGGCAGGCCTGGCACCGCAGATCTCCATTGCGGGCGGTCGCGTCAACTTCATGATTATCTTGGTGTGCCTAAGCGTGTTCTCGGGCGACCCGAACCGTGCCGTCGTGTGCGGTTTTTGCAGCGGCTTGTTCTATGACCTTTCCGCTGCCGTGCCGGTGGGCGTTATGTCGCTCCTGCTGACCGTGGGTTCTTTTGCCCTGGTGCATAGCGCCGCCGGTCAGACGGGCGGTAGCCCGAGTGCGCGCGGCGTCACCGTGGGCGCCTTCGCGCTCGTCATTAATGTGATCTACAGCATCATCTTGCTGTTTATGGGTTTGGAGACGAGCTTTGTCGTTGCGATCTTCGGCCATGCGCTGCCGTCTTCGATCCTGACGGGTCTGGTTGCCATTCCGTTTTTGATGTCCGGCGTCGTGCCGCAGTCCGGTTATGGATTCTCCGCACGTGGCGGACGCCAGACGGGCATGCGCTTTAAGCCCAAGACCCGTAAGCTCAAATAGGGAGGCCCGTAGATGTCTTCCCAGATGACGGTTATTATCGCCGGTATCGTGCTGGTTGTGGCCATCGTGGTCGCGCTGGTCATCATGCGTCGCGGCGATTCCCGTTTTACCTACGATACGCAGCATGGAACGGCCCCGCGCGCCACCGAGGGCGAGGGCAATACCGCGGCGACCGCCTTTAAGGGCCGCTTTTCCATCCTCACCACGGGTGTGGGCGCGATTTTTGCGGCGCTTGCCGTCAAGCTGTGGGGCATGCAGATGGTCTCGTCGGACTATTACGAAAAGCAGGCTAATAGCAATCAGACGCGCACCGTTACCACACCCGCTGTGCGCGGCCGCATCCTCGACCGCAATGGCGTGGCGCTTGTCCAGAACCGTCCCTCACTTGCTGTCGTGGCCTACCGCGACCTTGCCGAGGATGAGGTTCTGGTTCGCCATCTTGCCAATGTGCTCGGCATGCCCTACGTGGCGGTTCTGCGCAATATCCAGGACAATTCCGAGGGCGCCCAGAGCCTGCATACCATCGCGACGGACGTCCGTCGCTCCACGGTTGCCTATATTCAGGAGCACGCCGGCGAGTTCCCGGGCGTCAAGATTGCCGAGCGTACCGAGCGCCAGTATCCATATGGCGAGACGGCATGCCATATCTTGGGCTATACCGGCACCATTACCTCCGAGCAGCTCGAGGCCCAGAATAAGAAAACCTCTGGCGATGATGATGCTTCTGCTGGCCGGATTACGTACCAGTCGGGCGATATCGTGGGCCAGGCGGGTGTTGAGAGCTACTACGAAAACCTGCTGCAGGGTATTCGTGGCGAGCAGACCGTCAAGGTCGATGCCTCGGGCAATGTGACCGGTCAGGCCGGCGCCGTGCCCGCCAAGGCCGGCTCCGACATTAAGCTCACGCTCGACCTTAAGATCCAACAGGCCTGTGAGACGGCGCTGGCGAGCGCCATCGAGCTTGCCAAGACCACTGGCTACAGCAATGCCGGCAACGGCGCTGTGGTGTGTCTCGATCCCAACAATGGCGAAATCCTGGGCATGGCGAGCCAGCCCAAGTTCGATCCTTCCGTCTTTATCGGCGGCGTCTCAAATGACGTGTGGACCGAGCTTAATGATGACAAGGGTTCGCACCCGCTGCTCAACCGCGCCATTAGCGGACAGTACATGTCGGCCTCGACCATCAAGCCGCTTTCGGCACTGGCCGGTCTTGAGTTTGGAACCTACACGTCGGGGCAGACGACCAACTGCACGGGCTATTGGACGGGTCTGGGCAAGTCGTGGGGTAAGTACTGCTGGCTGCATTCCGGCCACGGCACCATGACGCTGCAGTCGGGTATCGCCAACTCTTGCGACCCCGTCTTCTACGACATGGGCAAGGCGTTCTTTTATGACGAGCAACATCCTGAGGGCCTGCAGGAGGTCTTTCGTCGCTGGGGCCTAGGCAAGACCTGCGGTATCGATCTGCCGAGTGAGGGCGCGGGCCGTATTCCCGATGCCGAGTGGAAAGAGTCGTACTTTACCGACGCCTCTGCCGAGGACCGCAAGTGGAATGCCGGCGATATGACCAACATTGCTATCGGCCAGGGCGACATTCTGGTGACGCCCCTGCAGATGGCGTGCGCTTATATGGGTCTTGCCAACGGCGGCAAACAGTACGTGCCTCACGTGTTTTTGTCTGCAGTGTCGCGCGATGGCGACGGCGATGCTTATAAATACAACGGCAAGGGCAAGAAGAAGCGCCTGGAGGCCAAGATCAACAGCGATTCGGATTTGACTCTTGTTCGCAACGGCATGCACGACGTGATTTACACGGCATCGACGTCCCTGGCGGCTCACTTTGGCACCCTGACGCCGCAGGTATACGGCAAGTCGGGCACGGGCGAGAAAAGCGGCGAGGACGAATACGCGTGGTTCTGCGCCTATGCACCGGCCGATGATCCCAAGTATGTCATCGCTACTGTCCTGGAGCAGGGCGGCGGTGGCTCAGATACCGCCATGCATGTCGTGCGCGACGTGCTCGGCGTGATTTATGACGAGCCCGATACCTCTTCGGCCTCGGGCGATTCTTCGGTTCGATAGGAGGTTGCGATGGATTTTTCTCCGGCGGATCTGTTCCGTTCAACCAAGACCGGCTCTCGCAGCAGCCTGGACCGCGTCAACAAGCAACTTTCGGCCTCGCGCGGCACGTTTCGCCAAAAGGTGCATATCGGTGTGCTGCTGGCTACCGTCGCGCTCGTTGCCTATGGCGCCATCATTATTTGGTCGGCGTCACAGTTTAAGGCCGACGCCTCATTCTCGCGCCACCTGCTGGGCATTGGCATTGGCGCGGTGCTTGCGGTGCTGGTGTGGCGTACCGACCTGCGCGGCATCTCCAACTTCTCGACGGCGTTGCTCGTCATCGACCTGATCGTGATCTTCTCGCCCAAGATTCCGGGTCTGTCCTATACAGGCGGTCTGGGCATGACGGGCTGGATCAAGATTCCCGGTATCGGCTTGACATTCCAGCCGGTTGAGCTTGCCAAGCTCATCACCATCTTCTTTATTGCCACGCTTGGCTCGCAGTATAACGGTCGCATCGATACCGTTCGCGACTACGTCAAGCTCTGCGGCATGCTGTCCATTCCGTTTTTGGCCGTCGTTGCCATGGGCGACCTGGGCTCGGGCCTGGTCGTGCTGGTCTCGGGTGCCATCGTCATCTGCATGAGCGGTGCACGCCGCGAATGGGTGCTGTCGACCTTGGCCCTGCTCGTGGGCCTGGTGGCCCTCGTCCTGGCGCTCGATTCGGTCTTTGATTCGTTGCTCGGCCACGATGTGCTCATCAAGCAGTATCAGATGAACCGTCTGACGGTCTTTATCGACCCCGATAATGCCGATTCGGACGATGCCTACAACCTGCAGCAGTCGCTTATCGCCGTTGGCTCGGGCGGCTTCTTTGGTAAGGGCTTGGGCCATGCGACGCAGTCGGCCGGCGGCTTTCTGCCTGAGTTCCACACCGACTTCGTCTTCGCCTTTTTGTCCGAGACCTTTGGCTTTTGCGGTTCCTTTTTGCTCCTGTGCCTCTACGTGCTGTTGATCTTTTCGACGATTCGCGTCGCCTTTAAGTGTGAGTCACTGTTTTTGCGTCTTTCGTGTGTGGGCATCGTTGGCATGTGGGCGTTCCAGACCTTCGAAAACATCGGCATGTGCATCGGCATGATGCCGATTACCGGTATTCCGCTACCGTTTATTAGCTTCGGTTCGTCTTCGATGATGATTCAGCTGCTGACGGTGGGTATCGTACAATCCATATGGCGGCATCGTTCGGGCGCCGCGTAACCGCTGGAGGGGTTTGCTATGAAAATTCCCGTAGATAAGCTGACCCGCGCTTTTAAGATGGGCGCGTCCGTTAAGAAGGATTCCGATACGCCGGTGCGCGTTTCGGTCTATCTGGATTCGTCCGCCTCGCGCTTTCTGGCCGAGACGGTGCGTGACGCCTTTGTGCCGCAGACGACCTCGGGCATTGTGCGCGTCGAGCGTCTGGGGGAGGAGCGAATTGCTCCAAAGACCGATACCGATGTGGTACTGGTGCTCTCGTGCGGTTCCGACCGCTTGGAGAGTGCCGTGCAGGAGCTCGTGATCGCCGGCGCGCCCGTGTGCGTGCTTGCCGAGTCTGCTGTGGAGGTACCGTTTATCGAGGAGTCCACGCCCATGCTCGGCGTGGTGGCGGCAACCGATAAGACGTATCTGCTCGAGACGCTTGCCCGCTGGATTCTCGATCGCACCGAAAAGGAAACGGCTTTTGCGGCGAACTTTGCCTTCATGCGCATCGCGGCGGCCAATCGTATCATCACCTCGTGCGCGCTCACCAATATGGCGACCGGTGCGCTGGTGTTTTTGCCGGGCGCCGATTATCCCGTTATGGCGCTGGCGCAGGTGGGCATGCTCTTTGAGCTCGCTGCCGTCTTTGGGCGCGGCATTAAGCCCGAGCGCGGCTACGAGGTCGCGGGCGTGCTTGCCGGCGGTCTTGTGATCCGCGCGGTCACCCGTGCGCTCGTCAAGCAGACGCCGCATATTGGGTTTGCCGTCAAGGCGCTCACTGCTGCCGCGGGCACCTACGGCATGGGCCGTGCGCTCGTTTCGCTCTACGAGCGCGATGTCGACTACAGCCGTGCCAACGAGGTAGTCACTGCCACGTTCTCCCGCGTTCGCGATCTGGTGACCACGGTCGCGGGCGCTACCCGTCCTATGGCGTCCTACCAGGACGCATCCGATCTCGCAGCTTAGGGGTTTTCCGTTGCGCGTTGCATACCAAGACTGTTTTCATTTAATTGAGCCGCTGCTCGCCAAGGTCGAGAAGGGGGGAGCCGCTATATCGATCACGAGTGGGGCACGCTTTCCAAGGCCGATGCCGACTACCGTTGCTGCCTGATCTACCCGGACGTATACGAGGTCGGTCTGCCCAACCAGGGTATCGCCATCCTCTACAACATCCTTAACCAGGCCGAGGGCATCTCCTGCGAGCGCGGCTATGTGCCGTGGCCCGATATGGGTGACGCCATGCGCGAGGCGGGCATTCCGCTGCTGTCGCTCGAGGGCGCCGCGCCGGTCGCTTCGTTCGATATCGTCGGTCTGCATGTGCCGCACGAGATGGCGGTGACGAACTTCCTCGAGGCTCTCGACCTCGCTGGCATTCCGCTGTTAGCGGCCGACCGCACTGAGGATGATCCCATTATCATCGCCGGCGGTCCCTCGGTGTACAACCCCGAACCGTACGCGGCTTTCTTCGATGCCATCCTCATCGGCGAGGGCGAGGAATCGCTGCTCGAGACCTGCCAGCTGCATCGCCGCCTGCGTGACGAAGGAGTCCCGCGCGCGCAGATTGTTGAGCAGCTCGCATCCATTGCCGGCAACTACGTGCCGTCGCTCTATGAGGTTCGTCACGACGAGCCCTGCTCGCCCCATGGCTACACCGTGCCGCGTGAGGGCAAGGATGCGCCGACCGTGGTCTACAAGCGCGTCGTCGAGGATTTCGGCGCCACGAATCCGCTGTCGCAGTCGTGCGTGCCCTATGCGCAGCTGGTCCACGACCGCCTGTCTATCGAGATCCTGCGCGGCTGCGCCCGCGGCTGTCGTTTTTGCCAGGCCGGCATGACGTATCGCCCGGTGCGCGAGCGCTCGGCCGACCAGATCGTCTCGTCGGTGATTCAGGGTCTGGAAAAGACCGGCTATGACGAGGTGTCGCTGACCTCGCTCTCCACGACCGACCACTCCTGCATTCGCGACGTGCTCGGCAGGCTCAACCGTCGCCTGGAGGATACGGGTATTCGCGTGTCTATTCCGTCGCAGCGCTTGGATTCGTTTGGCGTGGATATGGCCGAGTCGGTCGCCGGCGAAAAGAAGGGCGGCCTGACGTTCGCGCCCGAGGCCGGCAGCCAGCGCATGCGCGACATCATTAACAAGAACGTGACCGAGGAGGACCTGGACCGTGCGGCCAAGGCGGCCTTCGAGGCCGGCTGGAACCGCATGAAGCTCTACTTTATGATGGGCCTTCCCGGCGAGCGCGACGAGGACATCGTGGCCATCGCCAATCTGGCCGATCACGTGCTGGAGCTCGGTCGTTCCGTGGTGCCCAAGGCTCGTCGCGGCTCGATCTCGGTGTCCATCTCGGTTTCGGTCTTTATCCCCAAGGCCGCCACGCCGTTCCAGTGGTGCCCGCAGCTCGACTACGACGACGTCAAGCGTCGCCAGAAGCTGCTTATCACGAGCGTTCGCAACCGTGCCGTCCGCGTGCATTACCACGATGCCGAGACTTCGCTCATTGAGGCCGCGCTGTCCCGCGCCGGTCGTGACATGACGCCCGTCATCATCGATGCTTGGCGCGCGGGCTCTCGCTTTGACGCCTGGGTAGAGCATTTCTCGCTCGATAACTGGAAGGAGGCTGCTGCCAAAAACGGCATCGACCTCAATGAGCTTGTGCACCTGCCCTACGAGTTGGACTGGCGCCTGCCGTGGGAGCACGTGAGCCCCGGCTGCACGCGCGGCTTCCTCGAGCGCGAGTACCGTCGCTCGCTCGAGGGCGTCACGACTCCCGACTGCACCCGCACGTCGTGCACCGGCTGCGGGATCTGCCCCACGCTCCACGCCAAGAATGTATTGATGGGTGATCGCGCATGAGTGAGCGCCTGACCGACAACCCCACGCTCTTTAGGCTTCGTGTTCGCTATGGCAAGCGCGATCGCCTTAAGTACCTGGGCCATCTCGAAGTAATCCATACCATTGAGCGCATCGTGCGCCGTGCGGGACTTCCCTATGCCGTCACGCAGGGCTTCTCTCCGCACATGCGCGTGGGCTTCTCTTCGGCGCTACCGGTGGGTACGTCGTCGACCTGCGAGTGGTATGACCTGTTTATGACCGAGTTCGTGGCGCTCGACGAGGCGTTTGAGCGCCTGTCTGTGGCGTCTCCGGCCGATCTGGCGCCTATCGAGGCGGCGTACATCGACGAGCGCACGCCGGCGTTGACGGCGCAGCTCACGCGCCTGTCGTATCGCATCGACCTGCACTTGGATCCCGAGGCGCCCGTAAGCCCCGACGAGGTGCGTCGTGCGATCGACACGCTGCGTGCGGACCATGGCATCGACTACGCGCGCGGCAAAAAGAGCAAGCGCTTGGATTTGGATCACACGCTCGTGGGCTATGAGCTCACGGCGGGGGAGCGCCCGGACCATTTGGTGCTCATGCTCGACACCCATGCCGATAACGAGGGCTCCATGCGTCCGGAAATTTTGCTTTCCGCTGCTGATGTTTTGTTGCAGGGCTTGACCCCGGGCGTGGATGCACCTATTGTTTCCACCGGTATGCAAGACCTCGTGACCATCTGCTCCTACGATGTCGAGCGTCAGAATCAAGCATGCGAGGACGACGAGGGCCGACTCGTCAGCCCCATACCTGTGCGAACTTGTGGATTTGCTCCACATACTCGTTGACGGGGGTATTTTCGCCTGCTACTATATTCGGCTGTTGCACTAACTGATGCATGAAGGGCAAGTAAACATGTACGCAATCGTTAACACGGGCGGCAAGCAGTACAAGGTCGCCACCGACGATGTCATCACCGTCGAGAAGATCGAGGGCAATGAGGGCGACAAGGTCACCCTGCCGGTTATCTTCCTCAACGATGGTAAGAAGATCGTCACCGATCCCGACAAGCTGGCCAAGGCCAAGGTTACCGCTCAGATCGTTGAGCAGTTCAAGGGCGAGAAGCAGCTGGTCTTCAAGTTCCACAAGCGTAAGCGCTATCGTCGTCTGAAGGGTCACCGTCAGCAGCTCACCAAGCTGAAGATCGTGAAGGTCCAGGCTACGTCCCGCGCCAAGAAGGCTGTCAAGGCAGAGGCCGAGGCTGTTGCCGAGGCTCCCGTCGCCGAGTAGATTACACTCGTAACGAAAGAGTAGGTATACACAATGGCACACAAAAAAGGACTCGGTTCCTCCCGTAATGGCCGTGACTCCCGCGGTCAGCGCCTTGGCACGAAGCGCTATGCCGGCCAGACGGTAACCACGGGCACGATTCTCGTCCGTCAGCACGGCACTCACATCCACCCGGGTGAGAACGTTGGCCGTGGCAAGGACGACACGCTGTTCGCGCTGGTCGACGGTACCGTTGAGTTCCACAAGGGTATCAAGCACAGGGTCAGCGTACGCCCGCTCGCGAACGCGTAATTCACCCTTCATAGAGCACATATGTGGGAGGC
This sequence comes from uncultured Collinsella sp., assembly GCA_900546105.1. Lineage (GTDB taxonomy): Bacteria > Actinomycetota > Coriobacteriia > Coriobacteriales > Coriobacteriaceae > Collinsella. The sequence goes on along the minus strand of URBP01000047.1, from coordinate 3,809 downwards.
ACTTGAGTTTTAGGATTCAAGGGTCTCCCTCTTTTTTGTAGGAGGCGATTCTGTTGTCACAGTTCACCGATATCAGCCGCATCAACGTGTGCGGCGGCGACGGCGGAGCCGGATGCATGTCGTTTAGGCGCGAGGCATTTGTCCCCAAGGGCGGCCCCGATGGCGGCGACGGCGGTCGTGGCGGCAAGGTCGTCATCCAGGCCGATGCTCAGCTGTCTTCGCTGATCGATTACCGCTTTAAGCATCACTTCCGCGCCGAGCGCGGCACGCACGGGCAGGGTGCCCGTCGTAACGGCAAGAGCGGCGAGGACCTGATTCTCAAGGTCCCTATGGGTACCGTGGTGCGCGAGCTCGACCCCGAGACGCAGACCCCGATGTTCGAGATTGCCGATCTGGTGCACGATGGCGAGCGCGTTGTCGTGGCCCCTGGTGGCGCCGGCGGCTTGGGCAACACGCACTTTGTGACGTCGGTGCGCCGCGCGCCCGCGTTTGCTCAGCTGGGCGAACCGGCAGAGGAGCACTGGATTGAGCTCGAGATGAAGCTTATGGCCGATGCCGCGCTCGTGGGCTTTCCCTCGGTGGGCAAGTCATCGCTCATTGCGCGCATGAGTGCCGCCCGTCCCAAGATTGCCGACTATCCGTTTACCACGCTTGTGCCCAACTTGGGCATGGTGCGTGCCGGCGAGTACTCTTACGTCGTTGCCGACGTCCCCGGTCTTATCGAGGGCGCGAGCGAGGGCAAGGGCCTGGGCCATCAGTTCCTGCGCCACATTGAGCGTACGGCCCTGATCATGCATGTCGTCGACATGACGGGTGGTTTTGAGGATCGCGACCCGGTTGAGGATTACCACATCATCAACCGCGAGCTCGAGCAGTATGGCGCCGAGCTTTCGGAGCGTCCGCAGATCGTCGTTGCCAACAAGTGCGACGCGCCGGGCACGGCCGACAAGATTGCCGATCTCAAGCGTGCAGCGCTCGACGATGGACATATGTTCTTTGCCGTGTCTGCTGTGACGGGCGCCGGCCTCAACACGCTGATGCTTGCCGTGGGCGAGCAGGTGGCTAAGCTGCGCGCCGAGTTGGCTGTCTCCGATGAGCCGGTCGTTCTGCGCGACGATGAGTGGGAGCGCCGTCGCCTGCAGCGTGAAAAGCGTTTCCGCATTGTTCAGGAAGAGCCCGGTGCCTTCCGCGTGGTCGGTCGTGCCATCGAGCGCATGGTCATCCAGACCGACTGGGAAAACGAGGAAGCCGTCATTTACCTGCAGCATAAGTTTGCGCGTATGGGTGTTGATGACGCGCTCGAGAAGGCCGGTTGCCGTGCGGGCGACGAGGTCCGCATTTGCCAGCGCGCCTTTGACTTTGAGGGCGCCGAGGACTTCTCGGAGTACGAGGAGCTCGAGGATGCTGGCGAGGACGTTGCCGTTGAGGCCATTGACGTGACCGATGCTGCGAATGAGGGCGTCGAGGTTGTCGATGCGACGGATGCCGCGGACGATGTCGAGACCCCGGAGGGCGAGTAAGCCATGTCGCTGCGCGGTGGAATCGGTTTGCCCGAGCTGCCCATAAAAGAGGGCAAAGAGTTTCGGCTTGGCATTATGGGCGGCACATTTGACCCGATTCATTACGGGCACCTGGTGACTGCCGAGCAGGCGCGCGAGTCGCTCGACTTGGACGCTGTGCTCTTTATGCCGGCGGGCTCTCCTGCTTTTAAGCTTGACAAGCCGGTGACGCCTGCCGAGGACCGTTATGCCATGACGGTCCTCGCCACCGCCGCGAACCCGGCCTTTTTGGCAAGCCGCTTCGAGATCGATCGTGCCGGTGTCACCTACACAGCCGATACACTGCGTGCTCTTCGCGACTTTTACCCGCCGCAGGTAAAGCTCTACTTTATTACGGGCGCCGACGCGATTATCGATATCGTGACCTGGCACAATGCTGATGAGATTGCCGAACTGGCGACCTTCATTGCTGCGACACGTCCCGGTTTTGACATCGATACGGCCCGGGCGCGGATTAAGGAATCGGGCCTGCCATTCGACGTACGCTATATTCAGATTCCGGCTCTGGCGATTAGCTCGACCAATATTCGCAAGCGGGTTGCCCGCGGCATGAGCGTGCGCTATCTTACGAGCGAGTCCGTGCTCGGCTATATCCGTAAACGCGGCCTGTATGCCGATCTTGGGCAAGACGATTTTGATTGATGGGGGAGAACGTTGTCGGTAGAAGACCAGTTTGAGGGCGACGAGCGCGCGCTATTGACGCGTATCCACGAGTTGCTCGATGTGCGCATGAAGGATAAACGTAAACGCTACGTTCATTCGCTCGGTGTTGCCGAGACTGCGCTGCACCTAGCCGAGGTATACGGTGTCGACCGCTTTGATGCCGCTGCCGCCGGCCTGATCCATGACTGGGACAAAGTGCTCTCCGACGACGAGCTGGTCACGCGCGCCCTGCATTACGGCATTAAGATTGCCGGCTCTCCGTCTGCCGCGACGCCGCTTTTGCATGGCCCGGTTGCCGCCTATGAGCTTCCGCAGCTATTTCCCGAGCTATCGCCGGCCGTTTTCCAAGCTGTCGACCGTCACACCGTGGGCGCCTGCGACATGACGCCGCTCGATATGGTGGTCTTTGTGGCCGATGCCATCGAGCCCAACCGCCATGGTGATTATGCCCACGCGCTGCGCAAGATGGTGGGGAAGTCCTCGCTCGACGAGTTGTTCTTCTCCTGTTTTGCGCAGGGTCTGGTCTATGTGATCCAGACCGGGCGTTATCTTTATCCCACGGCTATTACGATTTACAACCATTACGCCCAGCTGCGCTAGCTCGGGCTGTCTAGAAAGAGGTATTCCATGGCCGACGAGACCATGACCGACGAGCAGATTCTTTAAGGGGTGGAGCACAAGAGCTTCGCCGCCACGTCCGACCGCACTGCCGCCTCGCTGTCCGCGAGCGGTGTCGCCGCCGAGGATGTCGCCCGCGCCGCCGCGCAGGCCGCCTACGACAAGAAGGGCGAGGACGTTCAGGTGCTCGACCTGACCGAGCTTTCCGACGTATGCGACTACTTTGTGCTTGCCACCGGTACCAACAACCGCCAGGTCGATTCTATCGTCGACGAGATCGAGGAGAAGGTCGCCGAGGCTTGCGGCGAGCATCCGTTCTCCATCGAGGGCCGCGAGCAGAAGACCTGGATGCTCATGGACTACGGTTCGGTTGTCGTCCACGTCTTCACCCCCGAGGCACGTGACTTCTACCGTCTCGAGAAGCTCTGGGGCGATGCCCCCCAGCTTCCCCTCGACCTCCTCTAAATGATTTTTCTGGGACGGGGATAAAATAATCATTGCTACCGTTTGCCGAACCGCTCACCTTTGTTGGGCGGTTCGGCCTTTTTCTTCCTTTCCTTTTGTATGCTGTGACTACTGCATCCTTGGAAGGGAGGGATTCGATGACTCGTGTTGCCCGTGCGTTGTCCGAACTTGGCCATTATCACGTCATGCTCAAGGGCTGTGCTGGCCAGCTGATCTTCGAAGACGATGACGACCGCCTTTATTTTCTCAATCTATTGAATAGGCGATTTAGGTCCGCTCACATTCGTTTGCTGGCCTGGTGCCTCATGGACAATCATGTTCACCTGCTGTTTGATGACCCCGATAATCAGATGAGCGTTTCCATGCATGCGATTGATACGGCATGTGCGAAACACTTTAATCAAAAAACCGGTCGCCGCGGACCGGCGTTCCAGGAACGATTTAAGAGCGTGATCATTTCTGACGATGAGCAGCTGCTCCGTTGCGTTCGATATATCCATGACA
>URBP01000046.1 GCA_900546105.1 uncultured Collinsella sp. | reverse complement strand
GAGCCTGCGACAACGGCAGATGCAAGATCTACAATCTGGACTTCCCGGATGTGATTGCCTTGCGGCAGCAGCTGCTGCCCGCCGGGGATCGAGAACAAAATATCCCCTGCGACCTGAAAGACACCGCATGGTTTGGCAAAATCGATGCCTCCGGCGGGGCGGTGTTCTTTGCCTCCGGAGTGTTCTATTACTTTCTGACCCAGCAGGTCCGGGAACTGGTGCGGGGGATGGCGGACGCTTTCCCCGGCGGTGTGCTGGTCTTTGATGCTGCCAATCGGACGGCAGTAAAGATGATCGCAAAAACATGGCTTAAGACTGCAAAAATCAAGGATGTGGGGGCATATTTTGCGGTTTCGGATGCCGCCAAGGAAATCGGCACGTGGAACAGCCGTCTGCAGGTCACAAGTCGCGGCTATATGCTGGGTTACAACGATTTGAGAGACCCTTCTGTCAGCGGCTTTTTCCGGTTTCTCGCAAGGGTCGGTGACAACGGGATGAAAATGCAAATCGTGAAAATAAGATTTTGAGAGGCAAAAACGAAGCGCATTCACTTTGACGTTGAAGAAGACGGATTTTACGGCGCATATTGGGCGTGCAAGGACACACATACAGCAGCGGACACGGATTCGATTGAAACCGTGCCCGCTATCTGACACTATATTATTTTATCGAACGCCTGTTCTATTCCCACTCGATGGTCGCGGGCGGCTTGGACGTAATGTCGTAGCATACGCGGTTGGCGCCAGGGACCTCGGCAACGATGCGGCCGGAGATGCGGGCCAGGACGTCGTAGGGCAGCTTGGCCCAGTCGGCGGTCATGGCGTCGCTGGACTCGACGGCACGCAGGATAATTGGGCGCTGGTAGGTGCGCTCGTCGCCCATAACGCCGACGGACTTAATGTCGGGCAGGACGGCGAAATACTGCCAGCAGCTGTGCTCGGAGTTGCGCTCTCCGGTCTGCTCAAACAGGCGCTGGTTGTAGGCGTCGAGCTCCTCGCGCACGATGGCGTCGGCGTTTTTGAGGATCTCGAGCTTCTCCTTGTCGACCGCACCGATGATGCGGATGGCCAGACCCGGGCCCGGGAAAGGCTGGCGGAACACGATGTGACCCGGCAGGCCCAGCGCCAGACCAAGCGCACGGACCTCATCCTTAAAGAAGTGGTCGAGCGGCTCAATAAGGTCGAAGTGCACGCCCTCGGGGAACGGGATCAGGTTGTGATGGCTCTTGATGGTGGCCGTCTTGCCACCCGTCTTGCGAGCGCCGGACTCGATGATGTCGGGGTAGATGGTGCCCTGAGCCAAGTACTTGACCGGCTTGCCGTCGCACTCGAGCTGCTGCGCCACGGCGAAGAACTCTTTCCAGAACTGCGTGCCGATGATGCGGCGCTTCTCCTCGGGCTCGGTCACGCCGGCCAGAAGCTCGGCATAACGGTCCTCGGCGTGGACGTGGATAAAGTCGACGTCAAACTGCTTGGTGAAGACCTCCTCTACCTGCTCGGGCTCGCCCTTACGCAGCAGACCGTGGTTGATGAACACGCAGGTCATCTGCTTGCCCACGGCGCGAGCGCCCAGCGCAGCCACGACGGAGGAGTCGACGCCACCGGACAGGGCCAGAATCACGCGGTCGTCGCCGACCTTCTCGCGGAACTCGGCCGTCATGGTCTCGACCAGGTTGTCCATGCTCCAGTTGGGCTCCAGGCCGCAGATCTCAAACAGGAAGTTGCTCAGCAGCTGCTGACCGTACTCGGAGTGCTTGACCTCGGGGTGGAACTGCGTGGTGAAAATCTTGCGCTCGACGCACTCCATGGCGGCAACCGGGCATACGTCGGTGCTGGCGGTAATGGTAAAGCCCTCGGGCACCTCGGACACGGCGTCGCGGTGGCTCATCCACACGGTCTGCTCCATAGGCGTGGAGTTAAAGAGCTTGGCGCCAGCCGTGCGCGTGATGGTGGCGCGGCCGTACTCGCCCACCTCGGAGTGGCCGACCTTGCCGCCGAGCGTCACGGCCGTGATCTGATGGCCGTAGCAAAAGCCCAGGACGGGAAGGCCAAGGTCAAAGATGGCGGGATCGATGGACGGAGCGTCCTCGGCGTACACGGAGGCCGGGCCGCCGGAAAGGATGAGCGCAGAGGCGTTCATCTCGCGAATCTCATCGGCCGAGATGTCGCAGGGAACGATCTCGGAATACACGTTGAGGTCGCGGACGCGACGGGCAATGAGCTGACCGTACTGCGCACCAAAGTCGAGTACGAGGACCTTTGCGGAAGCCTTTTGATCCATGGTTTCCCCCTCTTGTTGGCGGGGAGCCGGTGCCCACCCGCGTGAATGAACGAAAATAACTTCCATAGTGTACACGTTATATGGGGTTTCTCGTCCCTCGCGGCCATCAGCGCACGGCAAACGCACGACCTGGGCCCTTATTTGACGGCAATTGAAGTATTACTAAACATTACAGATGATGTATTACGTTTGAACATTGGACGCCCTGTGCCACAATACTGCCGAACGACTCCGCCCTTGCGGCGACAAAACCGATAGGAATACCAGCATGAAGCGCATCCTTCTCATCGCCACGGGCGGCACCATCGCATCGACCGAGGACGGCAACGGCCTCTCCCCCGCCCTGACCGGTGAGGAGCTCGCCCAGAGCGTCCCCGAGATCTCGGGCCTCTGCGAGCTCGACGTCGTGCAGCCCATGAACATCGACAGCACCAATATGCGCCCCAGTGACTGGATGCGTATCCGCGACGTCATCGTCGAGGGTTATGCCGACCACGACGGCTTCGTGATTCTGCACGGCACCGACACCATGAGCTACACCGCGGCGGCGCTTTCCTATCTGATTCAGGACAGCCCCAAGCCCATCGTGCTCACCGGCTCGCAAAAGCCCATGGGCAATCCCTTTACCGACGCCAAGCTCAACCTGTACCAGAGCCTGCTCTATGCGCTCGACGAGCACTCGCACGATGTCTCGATTGTGTTTGGCGGCGTCGCCATTGCCGGCACGCGCGCCCGCAAGCAGCGTACCATGAGCTTTAACGCGTTCATTAGCGTCAACTATCCGCCCATTGCCTATATCCGCAACGACCGCATCGTTCGCAACGGACTCCACGGCACTCACCAGAACGAGGACCCGGTTCGTTTCTACGACAGCATCGACCCGCGCGTATTTGTACTCAAGCTTACGCCCGGCGTAAACCCGGGTATCCTGGACGCCCTTGCCGATAGCTACGACGCCGTGATTCTGGAGACCTTTGGCATTGGCGGTATCCCCGAGTTTGGTGAGTCGGGCGAGTCGTTCCAAGAGGCAATTTTCCGCTGGGTCGATTCGGGCCGAACCGTCGTTATGACCACGCAGGTCCCCGAAGAGGGCCTCGATCTGGGCGTTTATGAGGTCGGCCGTGCTTACGCCGATCATCCGGGCATTCTGCGCGGCGACGATATGACCACCGAGACGCTCGTGGCCAAAACCATGTGGGCACTCGGCCAGTCACGCGATGCCGCCGAGATCCAGCGCCTGTTCTACAGCCAAGTCAACCACGACCGCATCCCGATGGCCTAATTCAGTTGTCGACGGGTATCCCCTATTCGATACCCTCGAGAAGCTCTGACACCGTCATGCCGAGTGCGGGCGCGATCTTAAATAGAACCTTGAGCGTGAAATTTGCCGTCCCATCTTCGATTCGGTCGAGGTAGGGTCGGCTGATTCCTGTCGCCACACAAAAATCAACCTTGGAGATACCAAGGTCTCTGCGTGTCTCTTCGCCCCGCCTGCCAAGAATCTGTTTCGCACGTTCGTCCATGCAGCCGAGTTTGAAATGGAGCCGAACATAAACGTAAACTATAGTTTACGTTTTGCCGAATACACAGGAGTTTTCTATGTCGGGTTCTTCGGTCCGCACGTACCGAGCCACGCTTCGCACAAACAGCGCACCGCCCAAGCTCGTCGTCGTTGAAGCAGAATATCTTTCGCCCGATGAGCGCACAGCATTTGCATTGCTATCAAGTCGCGTCGCCGCCGTTCTGGTCCCTTGTCCGGCGCAAGGTGCGCTTGCCATCCAATGCCAAGCGCACAGCCGCTCGCTCAATCAGGCTGCCGTAATCGTAACCAGCCAGCGTGGCCTGCCCCTTCTCCTGGAAGCCGGCGTCGCGCTCGCCCTTCGCGGTGCCGGATACGAAAACGAGGCCGCCGCCGACATGGTCTTTCAACCACGATCGAGCGGCGGCCTCGCAGCAGCCATCGAATATGCTTGCAGGCTCGTTGCCTAAAGGCGCAAGCTAAAAGCCCAGGCCAAAGCCCATACCGGTAATCGCCGAATACATAAAGTAGACGTTGATTACGTTGAGAAATACACCCGTGATGCAACCGTTGCGCAGGTAGCGCTCGCACACGATGCGTGCCATGGCGGCGGAGTCATCGTTGTTTTTTGCCTGGCGTCCCGCCGTAAAGTACGTCGCCACGCTCAGCAGCAGATTGAGCACCGGCAACGCCAGCAACTCGTAGCTCTTGCCCCAGCGCGTCGCCTCGCCGGCAGCATTAAACTTTGTTGCCACCTCGGGACCAATGTTGGGGATAACACACGCTGCGACCACCAGCGGAATCACCGCAAGTACGAGCAGCGCAATACCCATGTAGCCAGCTTTTTTGCCATATTTAAACATATGCGTCGTCCTTACACGTTAAAGCGGAAGTGCACGACGTCGCCATCGGCCATAACATAGTCCTTGCCCTCAATACGCAGCTTGCCGGCAGCCTTGGCGCCCTGCTCGCCACCAAGCTCGATGTAGTCGTCGTAACCAATGACCTCGGCCTTAATAAAGCCGCGCTCAAAGTCGGTGTGGATGACGCCGGCGGCCTGCGGGGCGGTCGCGCCCTGACGCACCGTCCAGGCCTTGACCTCCATCTCGCCAGCCGTAAAGAACGACTGCAGGCCAAGCAGCTTGTAGGCGGCCTGCGCGAGCACGTCCAGACCGGGCTGCTCCAGGCCCAGGCTCTCCAGGTAGTCGGCTGCGTCCTCGGGATCGAGCTCGGAAAGCTCGGCCTCGATCTTGGCGCAGATGGGCAACGGCTTGACACCGTCGATGGGCGCCAGGTCGTCATTGAGCATATCCTCATCCACGTTGGCCACATACAGGATGGGCTTCATAGTGAGCAGGAACAGACCCTTGGCGGCGGCACGCTCCTCGTCGGTCATCTCCATGGATGCGGCGCGCTTGCCCTCGTTGAGCCAGGCAAGCAGACGCTTGGCGACCTCGAACTTGGGCATGAGCTCCTTGTCGCGCTTGGCCTCCTTCTCGAGCTTGGGCAGCTGCTTCTCGAGCGTGCCCATATCGGCCAGGATGAGCTCAGTCATGATGGTGTCGGCATCGCCGGCGGGATCGACGAACTCGCCCGTGCGGCCCACCTCACGCATAACGTTGGGATCCTTAAAGTAGCGCACGACCTCGCAGATGGCGTCGGTCTCGCGAATGTTGGCCAGGAACTGGTTGCCCAGACCCTCGCCCTCGTTGGCGCCCTTCACCAGACCTGCGATGTCGACGAACTCGACCGTAGCCGGCACAATGCGGCCCGGGTTGACGATATCGGCGAGCTTTTGCAGGCGGCTATCGGGCACATCGACGATACCCACGTTGGGGTCGATCGTGGCAAACGGGTAGTTGGCGGCAAGGCCGGTCTTTTTGGTAAGCGCGGTGAACAGCGTCGACTTGCCCACGTTGGGCAGGCCCACGATACCGATGGAAAGGGACACGACAGCTCCTTTTGGTACAGGTACTTTAAACTGCATAAGTATAGCGCCGCCGCAGCATCTGGGCGAACCCGGACGCCACGGCGGCGCAAATGAAGCAGAGATAGGGGTCGCTGACTAGTCCGCGAGCTTCTCCACCTGATCGAGCATCTTGCCGAGCTTAGCCTTTGCCTCGGCCTTGACCTTCTGGGCTTCTTCGTGGGCCTTAGCCTTCTGGGCGGCCTTTTCCTCGGCCTCGGGATCGACGACGACTAAGTTGGATGCATCATGTTCAACCAGCTTAAGCGCATGCTCGGGGCACACCTTGACGCAGGCTCCGCAACCCAGGCAATACGTGGACTCCAACGCAAAGCGGCCGCTTCCTACCAGATCGCAGGCAAACGTGGGGCACACGTTGACGCACTCGCCGCACGACGTGCACTTGTCAAAATCGCATTCCGGCGTGCTCACCTGCATGTTCTGGGCAAGCTCGGGATGGTTTTGCAGCGTCGAGAGTACCAGCTGGCGCCCGTGCGTAAGCGTGCGGCGACGTTTGGCCGTCGTGGTGCCGCACATGGTGTTGAGCGTGCGCTCCAGCTGGGTAATCTGATGGCGGTGGGCCTTGAGCTTTTGCGTCACCGAGGCCAGCGCCGCCGTCGCCGGGTTGAGCTTGGTCACCGTCAGGCCCGTCGTACGGGCGATCTTTTCCATGTACTCCTTGCGCTCGTACTCGCGAAGCTTATGGCACTTGAGGCTCTTGGGGTCGACCTCCAGGCCCATACCCGTGCCGGCCCACTCCTCGGCAGTGGCGATTGCCTCGCCCAGAATGTCCTCACCGCCGGTGTTGCGGCACTTATCGCACACGCCCAGTGGCAGGTAGACGCTCACGTTGGGATAGTCGGCCAGCACCGAGAACCAGGTCTCGGCCGTAATATCGCCCACGCAGGCAACGACGACCTCGTTCTCGCGCGGCATGCGCTTAAGGGCGCGCGTGCAGGTGACGTAGGCGGTCTCGTGGCTCGTAGCTGCCGAGACAATGTCGTCATACAGGTTTTTGGGCGCCAATCGCGGCGAGATGATCGCCTCGGTCGGACAGGCAGCGGCGCACAGGCCGCACTTGCGACAGGAGTCGAGGATCTCGATGGCGTCTTCCTCGACCTCGATAGCGTTGACCGGGCACACGTCCATGCACGCGGTGCAGCCGCTCTTTTCGTTTTTGCAGGTCAGACACGGAATCGTGTTGCCGCGCGGACGCTCCTTATAGTCGGCAGGATTCCACTGCGGCGCTGACGGATCGAGCGCGTCGGTCACGCCGCCAAGCGGGTTTTTAAGAAAGTCGAAACCCTTGCTGATCTCGATAATGTCATCAAACAGATCGTGTTCCTGCGCCATGCGCGGCCCCTCCCTGAGCAGTGCAAACAAGCAAGAGATAATGATACGCTATCGGCCCACGCCTCGGGCAAATTACACGCGGAGCACCTTTGAGGCAAATAGCCCATGGCCTATCGCCGCCTCGATTGCACAAGGTCGATCAAGCGCCAAACTATGCCTCGCGCATGAGCTGCACGAGCTTTTGTTTGGTCACCTTGGCCTGCTCGTTGGCCATATTGCGTTCGTTTCTAAAGGTCGCATCCGCAACGCTCATCAGGTCGGCATCGGAAATCTCGCCAAGGCCCAGCTCCTCGAGCGTCGTCGGCAGACCAACGCGCTGGCAAAACTCGAGCACCTGATCAAGCTCGGGCGCACGCTCCAGGCGCAGCTGCACCACCAGACCAAATGCCACGGCCTCACCATGCATGGCCTTGCACTCGAGCAGAATCGTCAGACCGTTGGCGATGGCATGTGCCAACGCCAGGCCGCCACTCTCAAAGCCAACACCCGAAAGCAGAATATTGCACTCGATCAGACGCTCAACCGCAGGCGATATACGGCCCTTTTTGAGATCGCGCTTGGCAGCGACGCCGCACTCCATGAGCGTGTCATAGCAGGCACGAGCCGTAACCAAGGCCAAGTGCCCCGGCGCGCCACCGTGCTCGTTAGCGCCGTGCGCCGCGGCACACGAACGCGCCTCGAAGTACGTTGCCAGTGCGTCGCCCATACCAGCGACCGTCATCCGCAGTGGTGCTGCCGCAACCACGTTGGTATCAACCACGACCAGATCGGGATTTTTGTCGAGTATCAAGTAGCGGTCGAACGACCCATCCTCGTGATACAGCACCGAAATCGCACTGCACGGGCCGTCCATCGAAGCCGCCGTGGGGCATACACACAACGGCAGCTCGGCATAAAACGCAACGGCCTTGGCGATATCGAGCATCTTGCCGCCGCCAATGCCCACCACCATGTCGCAGTACTCGGCCTGGGCTTCCTGAGCCATTCCGACAACGGCCTCTTCCGTACACGGACCGTTATAAATCTTAAAGAACGGCTCGCTTAGATCTTCGTCCAGAAATCCATCGACGATCTGCCTGCACAGCCGATCCTCGGTGCCCTGGTCAAACAAGACATAGGCAGCGCAGCCCAACCATGACAAATACCTGCCCTGACGCGAAAGTTCGCCCGGCCCCTGAACATACCGGCCGGGACCGCCATAAACCATAGGAAGCGCCATACGAGAATCCGCCCTTCATCAAACAACGATTGGTGCAAAGTAACCTGACCCCTTTGCACCATAGCAAAAAGGGGCAAAACCATCTGTTGGTTTTGCCCCTTCCTTAGCTTGATTTACTCATCCATGAGATAGTAGTGGCCCAGCGCGTCGGCACCCAGGATGGCGTTTGCGACCATCTCGGGCGTCACCTCAAACGGCATGTTGCACATGGTGTCATCGGGTGCGCAGGCGGCCTCGGCAACAATCATGGCCTGCTCGCGCGTAACCTCGGCAACGCCAAGTTCCTTCATCGTGACCGGCAGGCCCAGCTCAATGCAGAAGCCCAAGACTTCCTCGAGCTTCTCGGTCGGGGCATCCTCGAGTACCAGCTGGACGATGGTGCCGAAGGCGACCTTCTCGCCGTGATACATGCTGTGGCACTCGGGCAGCATCGTCAGACCATTGTGGATGGCATGAGCAGCAGCAAGGCCCGAGCTCTCAAAGCCAATGCCCGAAAGCAGCGTATTGGCCTCGATGATGTGCTCGACGGCAGGCGTGAGCGCACCCTTCTCCAGCGCGACCTTGGCCTTGACGCCATCGGCCATGAGCGTCTCGTAGCAGAGCTTGGCGAGCGCCAGGCCGGCCATTCCGCCCTTGCCGCCGGCGCAGGTGCCGCCGTCGGCATCGTGCGTTGCCTGAGCCTCGAAATAGGTTGCGAGCGCATCGCCCATACCGGAAACCGTCAGGCGCACCGGGCTCGCCGCGATAACCGTCGTATCCATCAGGACGATATTGGGGTTTGCCTTAAGGAAGAGGTACTTGTCGAACTGGCCGTCGTCGGTGTAGAGCACCGAAAGTGCCGAGCACGGTGCATCGGTCGAAGCGATGGTGGGGCAAATGATAACCGGAGACTCCAGGTAATAGGCGACGGCCTTCGCGGTGTCGAGGATCTTGCCGCCACCGACGCCGACGATGATGTCGCAACCGTTGTCGCGAGCGAGCGCAACCAGGCGATCGACCTCGCCCTTGGAGCACTCGCCGTTAAAGTCCTCAAACAGCAGCTCGGCCTTAGCCTCGGCAAAGCCGCCCTCGATCTTGGCACCGACGCGCTTCTTGCCCGAAGGCGTCACGATGACGAGGGCCTTAGCGCCGAGCGGCTCGACATAGGAGCCGAGCTTGGCGAGCTCGTCCGGACCCTGGATGTACTTGCTGGGGCTATTGAAAATTGCAGCCATAACTATCCCATTCTCTAAAAAAGAAAGGGGCTCCGTACGGATACGTGCGGAGCCCCTCGTTACGATAACAAGAGTCGATTAGAAATCGATGTCGGTGTCGTAGTAGCAGGCCTTGAGGATCTTCTCGAAGTCGGCAGCCTTGGTCTCACGCGGGTTCTCGGGCGTGCAGGCGTCCTGCTCGGCGTTCGCGGCGATCTCGGGCAGCTTGGCGAGGAACTCCTCCTCGGAAACCATCTGCGGGTTCTCGGCGTCGACCTTCACGCCACCATTTGCGTAATCCTTGATGGACTGCGGGATGTTGAGCTGGTCGTTGAGGTCGCGGATCTTCTGGACGAGCGCAGCGATGAGCTCCTCGTTGGTCTCGCCGGGAAGGTGCAGGATCTCCTTGGCCACGTAAGCGTAACGCTCGGCAGCACGGGGATCCTTAGAGTTCCACTGGATAACCTTGCCCAGGTACATGGCGTTAGCGGCACCGTGGATGATGTGGCCGTTCTCGAAGGCAGCACCGGTCTTGTGAGCCATGGAGTGAACGATGCCGAGCAGGCCCGAGGAGAAGGCGATACCGGCGATGCACTGAGCCTCATGCATGTGCTGACGGGCCTCATGGTCGCCAGCATAGGACTTGGGCAGCCACTCGACGATCTCGCGGATGCCGTGCAGAGCGTTGGCGTCGGTGAACATAGAGGCGCAGGTGGAAACGTAGGCCTCCATGCAGTGGGTCAGAGCATCCATGCCGGTGTGAGCGCACAGCTTGGCGGGCATGGTGTAGGTGAGCTCGGGGTCGACGATGGCGACATCAGGGGTGATGTTGAAGTCGGCCAGCGGGTACTTGATGCCCTTGGCGTAGTCGGTAATGACGGAGAACGCGGTGACCTCGGTAGCGGTGCCGGAGGTAGAGGAGATGGCGCAGAAATGAGCCTTCTGACGCAGCTCGGGGAAGCTGAACGGCTGGATGATGTTATCGAAGGACTCCTCGGGATACTCGTAGAAGACCCACATGGCCTTAGCGGCATCGATGGGCGAGCCGCCACCGATGGCGATAATCCAGTCGGGCTCGAACTCGCGCATGGCCTCGGCGCCCTTCATGACCGTCTCGATGGACGGGTCGGACTCGACGCCCTCGAACAGCTTGACCTCGAAACCGCCTTCCTTAAGGTCGTTCTCGACGTCCTGCAGGAACCCGCCGCGGCGCATAGAGCTGCCGCCAGAAACGATGATGGCCTTCTTGCCCTTGAGGTTCTTCACCTCGTGGCGAGCGCCCTCACCAAAGTACAGATCGCGAGGATTGGTAAAACGTCCCATACTGTGCCTCCTAAACAAGCCCCTCTTAGACTTGCGTATATAACGGAGCACCCAATTGGCTCCGTTAGGACCGGTTTGCGCGTTGCCGGCGATGACAATGCGCGATGTCTAAACGTCTCAACGCTCAGACAAACACTATTTTACCGTTCTGGTTGGTCAGTTATTCACCTAAAGCCGCCAATGATGAAACGTTTTTTCTATCCCTGAAGATCCTTGTGCGGCATTCATACTCCCAAGCTGGGCAAACGTTTTATCAAGGTTGACTACATATCCTGGGCAGGACGGTGCCCCTCCAAAATATGCACCGTTCGCCGCCAAAAATCGACCGTTTGCGGCACCGTGATACCACTCGGTCGTCCAGGGTGCCGACATTTGTGCGACATCCGTCTTCGTGGTGCAAAGGTGCAAGTCCAAGTGCGGCACCCCCGGTGTGCCACATGCGGGTAAACTAGAACCTTATATAGAAACATTTGAACCCTAACCGCAGCAAAGGAGGCCCCATGGCATTCGATCCCATTCAAGAGGATTGCCATCGCCTCGTTCTTGAGGCCTTGCGCCGCGACAATATCCCGCTCACCGACGCTGCCGCCGTAGAGCGTCTGATGGAACAATTCACCCGCAACCCCGCACCGCTCATCGTGCACGACCGCGACCGCGCCGGGCACCTCATTGCCAAGGTGGTCGAGGCCGTCGACTACCGCATTCCCTTTATCCCTGACGATACCCAGGCAGAGCAGGAAGAGGCAGCTGCCGAGAACATGCTCCGCGAGGCAGCCGCACTCGATCCGGCCAACTGGGATGCCCAGCGCATGCTGACGGCGCTCACCGCCGAATCCAACGAGGAATACGTGCAGTATCTGGTGTCCAAGTGCGACGAGGTGGAGCACGATCTGGCGCTCAAGATCGCCTCGGCGCAGGACCCCTACGAGCGCGAGGCCGCAGGCGACCTTACGCGCCGCCCCTATCTGCGCTGGCTTGCCGCCTTGGCATCGCGCGCCCTCATTAGCGGCCGCTATCGCATGTCGCTCGAAGCCGCAAATCGCAGCTTGGACTTTGCGCCCAACGACCCCGCCGGTGTCCGCCACACCGCGATGCTCGCCATGGCAAAGCTCGAATACCCCGCCGAGGAGCTCAAGCGCTTTCGCTCCGCCCACTCCGTGCCCTATCTTGCCAACACGCCGCTGCGCCGCCGTCCCAAGGATGCAGAACGCGACTTGGACCCGTGGACGCTCATCGCACTGATGAGCGCAGCCTGGCGCGAGCTGGACTACGAGGGCGCCGAGCACTACTTGCGCATCCTTGCGCGCTCGTGTCCGCACGCAGCCGAGGCACTCTACTTCCAAACCGAGTTTCCCGATGGCGTCTATGCCCGCGTCAACGTGGGTACAGGCTCCACCGACGAGCTCGTCCTTGCGCTGTCCGAGGCGACGCCGGTACTGCAGGAGGGCCTGGGCGCTCCCGACAACGCCAGCTTTGCCGCCTGGGTCGCCACCAACGACATCGTGCGCTCCCAGATCGACGAGCGCATCCTGCGTGCAGCCGAGCAGGGGCTTCCATTTAAGGGAGGGGACCTCTAATGGATCCGAGCGTCTACATCCCCGCCTACTTGGAGCGCACCTATCTGGCGTCGCACCCCGAGCTCACCGATGCAGCACGCGAGCTTGTCCATAACGACATTAGTGCGAATCCCCAAAAGTATGCGCAGTCCGAGCATGCCCAGGCGCTGCTGTCCTATGCCGGTGTTCATCGCCACCTGCTCGACGAGCTCCATCGCATCGAGGACATGGGCAGCGACGAGGAGTTTGAGCAGACGCGCAACCGCCTGTTCGACGATATGCGTGATGAGCTGCTCAAGATCGTCCGCATCGATGCGCTGGCCGTCGATGCCCAGCTGCTCGCCATCATTTTGGCAGACACGCCCGTCGACGCCTGCCTGGGCGACCTGATGAAGCTCGAGACGAGCACGGCCGACTACCTGCAACAGAGCGTGCCCGGGTTTGATATGGAGGCCCCGCACTACTGGGCCAATAATGTTTTGGCCGACGGTGTCACCGCAGCGGACCTTACCGTGAGCGAGCCGGCCCTTATCGGGTGGCTCCACACGCTCGAGGCCATCTCGCAGCTGTGCATGGCGAGCGCCCGCTACCGTGCTGCCGCCAACTACGCCCGCCGCGTCCTTAAGGCGGAAGGCTACCCCACCCGAGCCGCCGGCACCGTGTTGCTCGCCTTCGCTCGTCTGGAAGACCAGGACGGCTTTTTTGCCCTGGCCCACCAGCTCGAGGAGCAGATGGGGGCAGACGCACTCGAAAACTCTCCTTGGTACCTGCTCGCCCGCACGATTCTGCTGTTCAAAACAAACAAGATGCGCCCGGCGACGCGCGCGCTGCGTGAGTTCGCTAACCGTTGCGAGGGCGGCGCGTTCTTCTTGCTGAACCCCATGTACCAGACGCCGTATCTTCCCTGCCGGCCCGAGCCGCGCGACCCCTGGGACCTCTCGCACCAGGCGGTTTGGGAAGCCGACGGCATTATCTCGGACACCCCCGACTTTGCCCCCTGGGCCAACGCCTGCGAAGATGTATCGCAGCTCGCCCAGGAATTTGCGCGCCGCTACGGCTTTTAGCGACGCGATCGCCCCGACCATGTCATTCACGTTAGGAACGACTTCATGAACTTCCGCTCATCTCTCGCCTGCACCTCGAGCGATATCGCCCGCTGGGGACTGCGCTCTGTCCTCAAACGCCAGGGCGGCGTACTCCCCGGCCGCATCGCCATGAAGATCGACCCCGAGTTGCTGAGCGACCTCGCCGGCCTCGTCGACCGCAGCGTAGTGATTACCGGTACTAATGGCAAGACCACCACCTCCAACCTCATCGCTGACGCCGTTGCTGCCAGCGGCGCTACCGTGGTGTGCAACCGTGCCGGCAACAATATGGAGCCTGGTGTGGTGGGTGCTCTGCTCGAGGCCCGCGGCGGCCTTAAGCACACCAGCAGCGGCAAGCGCGTGGGCGTTTTTGAGTGCGACGAGCTCTACACCGTACGCGTTCTGCCCAAGCTCAAACCGACGTACTTTGTGCTGCTCAACCTGTTCCGCGACCAGCTGGATCGCTATGGCGAGATCGATCACACCCAAGAGGTCATCGCCCACGCGTTGGAGCTTTCGCCGACAACGACGCTCATCTACAACGCCGACGACCCGCTGTGCGCCTCGATTGCCGTGCGCGTTCCCAACGCGAGTATTGCCTTTGGCATCGATGGCGCCACCAACACCGAGTCCGACCGCATTAGCGACTCGCGCTTTTGCTCGCAGTGCAACGCCCCGTTGGAGTACGACTACGTACAGTACGGCCAGCTCGGCGCCTACCATTGCCCCTCGTGCGGCTGGGCCCGCCCTGCGCTTGTCCGTCGCGTGACGGGCGTGGAGCTCAGCTGCGACGGCTACAGCTTTGACCTGGTCTTTGGACCCGAGGCCAACGCGCCCGCCGTGCACATCGCCACGCGCTACAACGGCCTGTACATGGTCTATAACGTCGCCGCCGCCTTCTTTGCGGCGCACGAGCTGGGCGTGGACGCGGCGCATCTGCAGCCCACGCTCGATGCCTACGTGCCAGCAGGTGGTCGCATGGGCCGTTGGGATATTGCCGGCCGCACCGTCGAGGCCAACCTGGCCAAGAATCCCGTGGGCTTCGATCGCCAGATCCAGTCCATTAAAACGGCAGGTGGCAGGCTCTGCGCCTTCTTCCTAAACGATAACGATGCCGACGGCCACGATGTCTCGTGGATCTACGATGTCGACTTCGAGCGCATCGCCGACACGCCGGGTCTTGTCGCCTTTGCCGGAGGCACGCGTGCGCACGACATGCAGGTACGCCTCAAGTACGCCGGCATCGATGCCGCGATTATCTCGGACGTCGCGCAGGCGATCGGCGCCGTGGCAGACGAGGCCGCCGATGACACCTTCTACGCCGTCGCCAACTACACGGCCTTCCCGCCGCTGGTCAAGGAGCTCGACGGACTCAAAGGCACCGATGCGGCCACGGTTGCCGCCCACGCTGCACCGTGCGCCGATGGTAGCGCTGTCCCCACCGATATTGCGCCAGTCGAGCTTTCGCGCCCGGTGCGCATCGTCTATCTGTACCCCGATGCCCTCAACCTCTACGGCGACGGCGGCAACGTTATTGCGCTTGAGCGCCGCTGCGCCTGGCGTGGCATTCCCGTGCGTGTAGACGAGGTCCGTATGGGCGAAACGCTTGATTTGACCGATGCCGATATCGTCATGATGGGCGGCGGTGCCGACCGCGATCAGCTGGCCGTGGCGCACGAACTGCTCGCTCAAAAAGACAAGGTCGCGGCCTATGTTGAAGACGGCGGTTCGCTGCTTGCCATCTGCGGCAGCTACCAGCTGCTCGGCCGTTCGTACTATATGGGCGAGGATCGCATCGAGGGTCTGGGCGTCATTGCCGCCGAAACCGTACGCGGCTCCGACCGCCTGATCGGCAACGTCGCCGTTAAGACCGACCTGGCACCCGAGCCCTTTGTGGGATTCGAGAACCACGGCGGCCGCACTCTGCTCGACGCAGATGCCACGCCGCTCGGAACGTCCGTCGTCACGGGAACCGGAAACAACGGCGACGATGGCTTTGAGGGACTGATCTACAAGGGCGTCATCGGCACGTATCTACACGGACCGGCACTGCCCAAGAACCCCGAGCTCGCCGACTGGCTCATTACCCACGCCCTCGAGCGCCGCGGCGATGCGCAGGCCACAGCCCTGCTGCCGCTCAAGCCCCTCGACGACACCTACGAGCACACCGCCCACGACGCCGCCATGAAGCTCCTCCCCTAACGCCCCACTACCACAAAGGGGACAGGCACCTTTGTGGTGGTTTTCCAGTTTGCCAACGATATACGCGCCGGCAAAAAAGTCTGCTATACTCTTTCCCGCTGTCCCCATCGTCTAGCGGCCAAGGACGCCACCCTTTCAAGGTGGATATCGCGGGTTCGAATCCCGCTGGGGGCACCATTTGAAATGCAAAGCCCGTTACCCTTGCGGTGACGGGCTTTTTTCTTCTCCAACGCCGGGATTCGAACCCGACAGGGTGCGAAAGCTGAGGAAACGCGTAAGCGTTTTCCAGCGCAGCCATCATGGTGCGGTTTTTGACATAGCGGCCATTGACGTAAAAATGCTGCGCACTGCGAGACGCCCGGCAGGCGCGCGGCGGGGTGACAAGGCCGGTCACTTTATAAACGCCGCCATCGCCATCCAGCGGCAGCAGGTCGCGGGCAAACTCCCGCCCCAGCACCGCATAGGCAGCGCTGCGCAGCTGGCCATCACCGGGGGTCATGAACTGCTGCTTGCCGTCCCGCAGAAAGCGGAATGCAATTTCCGGGTGGGACAACGCTTCATGCAGAACGATATCCGCCACAAAAGTTCCCTCACTGACGTCCTTTTTCAGGAACTTCATGCGGGCGGGCGTATTATAGAACAGATCGTTCACCGTTACGGTGGTGCCGCGCGGGCGGGCGCCGGGCTCCATGCCCTGGGGCTCGCCGCCCTCAATGCGATAGCAGCAGGCGTATTCGTCCGCTTCGGTGCGGGTCAGCACCTCTACCCTGGCCACGCTGGCGATGGAAGCAAGCGCTTCGCCGCGGAAGCCAAGGGTGTGGATGTGGCCCAGATCCTCGGCACTGGCAATTTTGCTGGTTGCGTGGCGCACAAAGGCTTTATCGATATACTCTGCCTCAATGCCGCTGCCGTTATCCGCAATTTGCAGTTGTTGAATGCCGCCGCGCACGATGGAGAGCGTGATCTGCGTTGCACCGGCGTCGATGGCGTTTTCCAGCAGTTCCTTTGCAACCGAAGCAGGCCGCTCCACCACCTC
>URBP01000045.1 GCA_900546105.1 uncultured Collinsella sp. | reverse complement strand
AGCTGCGGAAAAGCGGGACCCGTTCAGGCTGTTGCGTTGAGATTGAAAATCAACCACTGCTCGCTCGTTAGCTGCTCTATTTCGCGAGCGTGCATTAAACTCATAAGAAGCGGCCTGAAGACGCGGACATTGTGTGTTCTTAAGAAACTCAAGATTTCCGCATTTCTGTCATCGCTGGTTGGCTCGACAATCTCTGCATAATATCCGGCTTTTAGCCTTAAATCATAGAGAAGATCAGCAGCCTTCTTTGGATCCGTAAAATCCCTTATTTTCTTATATGCTCCATCCTTGTCGCCTTGTCCTAGGCGATATTTTTGAATTGCGTAGTGACGCAAAAAAGCTTTCATGTTCGAGCCGACTGTTGCTTCAATTTCCGACCATACCTGTTTTGCATCATCGCGCTTTTCTATAGGATGGATATAGCGCATAATATAGTTCTTCAGAAGCTCATGGTCCTCAAGCTCGATACCTCGCGCATTCAATATTTCGAATATTGTGTACGAATCTTCCTCAGACGATGATTTGATGTTTACATATGCGACAGAAATGACCGCATCCCTGAAGGCCAGCAACTCCTCATCCTTCATCTTGGCGAAACTTGCACTGAAATATTGGAAGGCTTTAACGATCAGTTCGTCTTTTGATCCGGACGCGCGTTTGCTCTTCGAGAAAGCCACAGCAGACATGGCAGCCGCATCTTCAGGAGAGATAGCAATTACTCCTTCGACGATCCTCGTTAATGATAAATGATTCTCCGGAGCGACGATCGCGTGCTCAACATCCTTAGTATCTATCGCCACTAGATATTTTTTTGTGCCATTAGCGTGGTTAATCATATTCCTTTTCTTGAAAGCGAACATGAGGCTAGACAGCAAGAGCGTTAGGGTAATAACTCTTTGTTGACCATCAATTATTGTAAAAACCCCGAGGCTGTCTTCTTCTTCCTCCTCCATCAGCACTATCGAACCGATGAAATGCGACGTAGCAACTTCCTCTGTCACAAGCTTGATGTCTTCGAATAGATCTTTCCAGTTATGCTCATCCCACACGTAAGCGCGCTGATTGCGAGGGATTCTATAGATTGAGTCATTAAGCAGCTTTCCAACCGTACTCTGACGTGCTTCAAATGCCATGTTGATCCCTTGCCTTCGCAATAGTTTTGTCGGCCTTGCCGCCTCTCGGCGTCACCAACGCCTTCGCTACAATAAAAGTCGGCACATCGCCGAGCAGGGCCGCCTTTTCGCTCGCGAACATGCCGACTGCCCCAATCAATCTCCGTCGCTGCCATCATCGTCGATTAACCAACATGTCAGCAGCAGGCAATCGTCACGTCCACAGTCCATTCTATATGCCGGCTGAGCATGGGGCGCATCTTAATCGCCAAGATATCCAGGAAGCCCGAGCTTCCAGGGAAATGCCTTCAGACGCCTTACGTTGGGTAGGCCCCCTACAGAGATCTATTGGCCGTGCACCGCAAACAACGCGTTAGGCCGTTGCACGCAATCGGCCAGCCACCCAGCATCCCCAATCCGCGTCACAACTCCCTACCCCGCTCCAGCCATCGTCATCTCCATACAGTGTCCAAACCCACACCAATAAAACCAACCCACGCAACAAGCAGCCCTCGCTTAGCAACCCAAACACCACCACAAGCCAGCAAGCAATCACCAGTCTGCGTTCGCAACATCGCTTGGAACGGCAAATGCTTACCGCGCCCTTGAAACACGCCAAACTCGTCTACAACCTGCGGTTTTTCGTTTATACTGCAATCGTTGAAATGCCGGTACGCTTGCAGAATCGTACCTGTTCCGATTACAGACGATATGAGCAGGACATAAAAACATTGAGAGCCCCTGCTGCATGAAAGACCGCGGATTAGGCCGACAATGGTGAGTGTCTAATTCAGCCGCGGCGGCCACGCCGCATTCATGGAAGGGGCTCCCATGCTCGATACTACCACCTTCGTCGGCCTCGACGTCCACGCCCGCTCGATAAAGGCAGTCTCCCTCGACGTCATGACCGGGGAGGTGCGCGCCGCGACCTTCGGCTACGACGCCGGCGCCGTCGCGGAGTGGGTCCGCTCCGTGGACCCCGGGGCCAGGTGCGTGTACGAGTCCGGGGTCACGGGCTTCGACCTGCAGAAGAGGCTCTCCGGCCTGGGGGTCGACTGCGTGGTCGGCGCCGTCTCGAAGATGATCAAGCCCAGCGCGGACAGGCGCAGGAAGAACGACCGCAACGACGCCGAGTTCCTCGCCCGCATGCTGTCGGTCGGCAACGTCGTCGAGGTGTGGGTCCCCGACGACGAGTGCGAGGCCGCCCGCGACCTGACCAGGGCGCTCGAGGACGCGAGGGACGACCTCTCGCGCGCGAAGCAGCGGCTCTCCAAGTTCCTGCTCAGGCACGGGCTCGCCTTCGACGAGAGGACGCCCACCGGCCGCAGGAAGGGCAACTGGACCCGGGCGCACTGGTCCTGGATCGAGTCGATTAGGTTCGCGGAGGGGGCCGACGAGGAGGTGCTCGCCTACTACGTCGACGCGGTCAGGCGGGCGGCGGAGGAGAAGGCGAGGCTCGAGGGGCTCGTCGAGGGCGAGGCCCGCAAGCCCAGGTGGAGGAGGAGGGTCGACTCCCTGCGCTGCCTCAAGGGCGTCGACACCGCTTCCGCCGCCGACCTCGTGTTCGAGGCCGGCGAGTTCTCCAGGTTCAGGAACGCCCGCTCGTTCGCCGCGTGGGTCGGCCTGACGCCCTCCGAGCACTCCAGCGGGGAGAGCGACCGCAGGGGCGCGATCACCAAGACCGGCAACAAGCACCTGAGGAAGACGCTGGTCGAGGCCGCGTGGCACTACCTGACGTGCTCGGGGCGGCCGAAGGACCTCGCCAAGGGCCAGGCCCCGGACCGGGGCGCCCGGAGGCATGCCGCCAAGGGCGTGCGAAGGCTGGTCGAGAGGCGGGAGGCGCTGCTCGCGCGCGGGGTCCACGGCAACAAGGCGAACGTGGCCACGGCGCGCGAGCTCG
Organism: uncultured Collinsella sp.; assembly: GCA_900546105.1. Taxonomy (GTDB): domain Bacteria; phylum Actinomycetota; class Coriobacteriia; order Coriobacteriales; family Coriobacteriaceae; genus Collinsella. The sequence continues at coordinate 13,763 of URBP01000045.1, read as the reverse complement.
CCTGCTGGGTGTGGGCGGTCGGCCTCATGGCCGAGGAGGCGTAGGGGGGTGTTCCTATAGTTTTGTCAACTGGGAAATGCTCTCCGTGCGACCGAATCGCGGCATGCTGACGCCAAGCCATTAGGCCGGTGGGCTTCAGTCTGCTCGGTGCGTTTCGGCTAGGCTGCGTAAGGCACCCTGTCTCGCATGACCGCGTAGATGACCTTCAGTCTCTTTCGCGCCAGCGCCTTGAGCGCCTTGCCGTGCGACATGCCCCGCTCCCGGCACCTGGTGTAGTAGTCGCCCCATCTCCCCTCTGTCCGGGTAAGGCAGTTACATGAGAATATGAGCAGGTTCTTCAGCCTCTTGTTGCCTTGGCGCGATGCCGTCACCGAGGAGATCGAGGTTCCCGACTGGCGGTTGCGCGGCGCCAGGCCGCAGTACGACGCGAGCCTGTCGTGACTGGGGAAGTCTTCGATGTCGATGGAGATCGCAAGCTCGGAAGCGGTTTTGGGCCCGATGCCCGGCACCGTCAGGAGGCATCGGTAGGTATCGTCGCCCTCGAGCAGGGCGGAGATCTCCGCCGTGATCGCCTCGATCTCCGCCGAGTTCTCGGATATCCTGCGCGCGAGCAGTTTCACCGCCCGGTCCTCGGCGGCGACGACCGACGCATCCGGCCTTGTCGAGGAGGTTGTCGAGCGGACGAGGGCCTCGATCTTACCGCGCGCCGCCCCACGCGTGAGCGCCGCCGCCCTGCGGGGCCCGGCGTCGGCTACCGACCAGGCCCCGCCGAGGGATGCCATGAGCCTCAGCTGGGGCCCGTCGGACAGGTCGACCAGTGCCTCGAAGGCGGGGCACGATTCCAGCAGGATGCTGCGCAGCCGGTTCTTATTCCTAGTGTTCTCGCAGGTCAGGAAGTTCCTCTGGGCGGCCAGCGCCCTCGCCGCCGCAATCGTGGGACCCGGGTCTCCGACCGGCAGGAGCGCGTCGGGGATGCCAAGCGCCGTCTTCGCGATGACCATCGCGTCTCGCTCGTCGGTCTTGGCGTCGCCGGCGAAGAGCCTGGCGGCCCCGTGCGCCGCGAGTCCCGGCAGGTACGCCGCCGACATCCCGGCCGCCCTGGCGCGGGCGAGCGCGAGGGCGCCTATGTTGCGCGACTGGTCGACGACCACGAGCGCATCGGGGAAGCGGCCGAACAGCGAGTCCAGGTCGTCCTCCCTGTTCGCGACGGGGGTGCTCAACAGCACCTCGCCATCTCGAGTCGCGACGCATGCCCAGTGGGACGATTTCCCGACATCGAGCCCGATGACGGCTTCCGGCATTCTAATTGGTGCCACGGTGGTATCCTCCAATCGGTAGGCCGATCGGAACCCCTCCCCGCGACACCCACATTACCTGGCCGTGGCGCTTGCGCCCGGCAGTTTCCTATCAGTCGTCCGGAGCGGCGAGCGCCCCCGGTGGCAACACCCCCCGGGCCCTCTACGGGGCAGGGGCAGACGGCCATCCGGAGGCGCCCGATCGGCGGCCCCTCGGGGCTTGCCCGTATCGTAGGCAATGCGCCGAATGCTCGCCATCGAAATTTATCGATGGCCTATTTCAGACTGTAATGGGCGGTCCCCCGCACATAAGCCAGTCACCCCGGAAGCGGTTCGATCCGAAGCCGTTGAGGCGAACCTCAGGTCCCTTTTCTGCGAGCGCCCAGGGCGCCACACGCGTGCACAGACTGTCGGTTCGACGTAGAAGCCTCAGCCGTAGCAACGGATTGCCCAGCGAGAGATCGCCACGGGCGGATATTAAACTGCAAAGACGAGCGTCGGTAAGACACGCCGAGGTCGCCGCGGACGGGTTGATATAGGGAGAGGGCCTGACCCCATATCGTTGGGGCCAGGCCCGATTTTGCCTCTTGACAATGTCCTGCTCATATTAAATGCCGGTACGCTTGCAGAATCGTACCTGTTCCGATTACAGAAAAGGGGCCGTCATGCGTAAGCCTGCCTCCTGCGTCCTTTCCATCGCGCTCTCGCTCGTAATGACGGTTGGTTTTATCCCGTCACCCGCGCTTGCCGAAATCGCCAGTGCGCCAGAACCCGCCGCGCAAAGCGCCGGCAAACCTAACGAGAGCCCAGCCGAAACCACGTCGGGCCAAGCCCGGGCAAACGATCAAATCAGCGCCGCCTCCGGCACCAATGTAACGGCCAACGCAACGCAGCCGATCGACGCCAGCATGTTCAGTATCGAGGACACCGACATTCGCTACACGGGCAATCCCGTGATGCCCACCGTCACGTCGTCGACCGTGCCGAGCGACCAGTACACTGTCGCCTACGAGAACAACGTAGCCATCGGTCAGGCGACCGCCGTTGTGACCGCCGACGACCAGAACTACAGCGGCACCTGCGCGATCCCATTTGAAATCAAACCGGCGAACGCGGCCGCGAACTACCAGCACAGCACCACCGCGCAAAGCGGCGACATCACGCTCACCGTCCAATGGAACGACCCGAGGCTCGGCCAGGAGACCACGTTCCATGTGACTGCGACGGGCGGAAGCGGTGCGTACCAATTCCGCATGGACGCACCGACGTATATGGATCCCGACGGTAGCAGCGAAAGCGTTGCCGACCCCAGCCGTAACCAGTGGCAGCAATACACCGGCGAATGCACATCGCACGACTACCAGTTCGAAATGACCGCTAGCGGCACCTATTACCTGCGCTTTTACCTGATGGATAAGGCGGCCGGCGTGTACTATCTGCGCTCAAACGTGTTTGCGAGCGCGAACGACGACGCCTATCCGGCGGTCAGCGCCATCGTGAAGTCCGCAGTCGACAAATGCAGCGCCGATACCGACGGGTCCGACTACGCCCGCGCCCTGTGGCTCCACGACTGGACGCTCGACCAGCTGGAGTACGACCACAGCCTCAACTGGTGCTCGGCCGAAAGCGGACTCACCCGCCACCAGGGCACCTGCGAGAGCTACCAGCGCATCTACTCCAAGCTCCTTGACGCCGCGGGCATCGCCAACGGCCGCATCACCGGCAACGGCCACACCTGGAACGCCGTAAAGATCGACGACAAATGGTGCCAGATGGACCTAACCTGGGACGACACCAGCAACAACTGGTACAGAGACCTGGACCAGCGCCATCTGTACTTTGGCCTGACCGACGAGCTCATGGCAATCGCCCACTCCGACCACACGGCCAACTACCAGAAGGACGGCCACGCCTACCGCTCGACCGACCTGTCCAACAATTACTTTGTGCGAAATGACAAGGCCGATGAATGGGCGGAGAAGTATGCCGACCGCATTCAGCAGCAACTGGATACCAGGGAAGAAAGATTTTCCATTGATGCCGATAATCAGTCTTTCCCGCCGAGCATCTCGGGAATTCAGAATGGGATTGTTGCGTATGCGATGAATCAAATAGACCGGAAGACCGCTGGAAACAAAGACTATCTATCTGCCGAGTCGAAGGTCGAGATGACGTCGAGCAGCAGCTGAACCGCGGCAGGGGCTCGACACCTGCTCGGTGGATGCCGTCCCCCAGGCGGTGAAGGTGAGGGGGATCCAGCCCGAGGGGATGTAGGAATGCGATAGGAAAGTCATAGATGCGGGCGTGCTGGCTAAAATGGGTCGGCCGGGATTGGTCAATCTCGGCCGACTATATTTGGCTAAATTATTCCATCGCTAACACAGAAAGCTCGCTGATGTTTACTGGTGTTTCCGAAAACCCCAACAAAATATGCGCGGCATGCTAGCCCGGTGCTTCTTTTGGACCCTATCGCCTGCTCCCAGAGAGGCTCCGCTACGCCCCCTATCGCCCACCATGTGCAATCGCGCGCATGTCCATGGCAAGCGCACCAATACCCATGGCGGTCATCGCAGAAGCCATGCGGCCTCAAGCAACAGCCGCGCAACAGGCACAAACTAAGACAGCAATAAGCGATACTGACAAGGCCGAAGGGACCACAAGCTCAAACACCACCGACTCAAGTGATTCCGCAGTAGATGTCAAAAGAGACAACAACGCCGCCCCCGTCAGCGCGACCAGCGCAACCGACAGCACCATCCCCCATTAGCTTCCTCATCGAGCAGCGCGCTGGGCGCCTCCTCGATGGTCTTCCTCGGAGGAGTCTTCATTTCCTTGCACAGCAGTTCCTCGTCGACCGTTACGATGTTCGCAAATTCGGCACGTATCCCATTCGTCTGTGATTCGCTGCTTAGCCGCCAGAGACCACATGACAGAGCGCGGACCGTGCTCCGTCATGTGGTTGTCAATTTCCAAAAAACTTGACGTTACCAGTGATGCGGTTTCAAACCGGTTAAAAAGGGGTATCGACCCAAGCCGATACCCCTAATGCAAGCACGCTTTAATCCAATTAAGCCATTATCAATACTGCTTTATCGGATCAGCGTACATCGTGAATTGAAAGCCAATCCAGCAACCTATCGAAGCTCTCTGTAAACTAGATCCCGTTTTTCGTGAAATAGCATATTCGCGGGTACATCTTTAGAAACAACGCTATTCGCAGCGATGACCGCATTATCGCCAATGGCTACACCTTTAAGCACCACGACATTCGCGCCAAGCCAGACGTTGTCGCCAATATGCACGGGCGCTGTCGTAGTCGGCTGGTCCCGATACATGATCCCATCCTGCGACATACCGTGGTCGAAGTCATACACATGGACGTTTGGACCAAATAGGCAGCCTCTACCAATCTCAATTCGTTCATGAGCAATCAGGACGCAACCGTAATTGAAAGACGTTCGTTCACCGACGCTAATAACGCCTTTATCCGATACGCGACAATAAAACGGTCGCCTGAAAGCCTTCGTCATGGTTATCTGGCCAGGGAATCTCCCTGCAAGAAACGCCAACTTACCCCGGACATAAATCCAGGTCGCCACATGCTCAACAAAGTCCATTAAATTCAAGAGAAACGCCCCTAGTAACTATTTCCTTTTAATAAGCTGTTTCACAAGAGTCTTGAGAGATTTCACGAAGCCGTAGGCGCCAACAAACCGAGCAGTGCCCTCGAACCCCTTATGCTCATAAGCCTTCCAGAAACCATCAACGTTACCCTGCGGAGAGGACGACCTCTCCAGCATCGGATTACCGGGCAGCACCTCTTCAAGAGATATATCTGTTACGCCGGGCTCAAATACACCAGATGCGACAATACGCTCGGCTAGCTCACTATTAACCATAACAACAGAAAGTCCCTTATGATCATTAAAACCTTTGCGAACTCGATCGACGCCAAGAAAATCAGCAAGAGTAAAGTCGGAAACCCTGTTGACGTCGGTATAGGCGCAGTTATAACAGCTGGAATTTAAAGCGTTATTGCTATAGAACACATCTCGCCAAGTATTAGATTCAATCGTGTCATAGAGAGCAGTGCCGTCGTCCAAGAGAGCCTTCTCGACATGGACTCCCCAACCTCTGTCCTTGGGGCGATGAAAATATTTGATGACCTTCTTTCCGGACTTTTTTTCCAAAAAGGAAATGTATTCGCGGAACATACGATTACTAGGTGTGCCATGGCAGATTAAATCGCAGGTAACCAACTGTCCGGAATAGTTTTTCTTAGACAGAAAACTCCTAAGACCCGCAATTTGGCATGGGGTTCCGCTGTAGAGCACGTCAAGACCTTGTTTCAAGTCGTTATATGCTTCGACATATGAAGAGCCAACGAAGCCCTGTGAGTATTTTGAGCCTCGACAAGATTGCGCGTCGTCAACAGAGGCACAACGCCGCTGAACAACGCGGAAATCTTCATCGAAGCAAGCGCCGTAAACGACGCCGCCATTATTTAGGACGTAAGTAGCCAAGGTCCAAAACGCGGCACCCGAGGAACTTTTTGCGCGTTCGGCGTCGTCAGCCTGATAAGCCAATACCCGACGATAGTTCATCTTCAGATCGTCGCTCGTCAAACCATTAGCCGGACATACCCTCTGGCACAAACCGCACTCAACACATTTTGATTCGTCAATCTTCGGACGGTAAAACCCATGAGAGTCTTCTACAATCTGAATCGCCGATCGAGGACACACAGACAGACACGCAGAGCACCCGGTACAGCGTTGACTATCTTTGCAGATATCCATGGAATCCCTCCCTATCGTTAAGAATCATCTTGTCTGAGCCGCAAATAGCAAACGCCGCCACACATGAAATGAAATACGGTATGTAGCACTGCGGATCGTATAAAGGGTTGCCTGAAAAGCAATAAATTAGAAAGAAAATCTGAACACCCAAACAGGCCCACAAGCAAAAGGAGTCCCCATAAGGACCTTCCTCTAAAAGAGATTCAGATCGATGCATGGCTGCAAGGATGGAGAGAAACGCAGGCACAACAAAAGCCGCAAGGCCAATCACACCCGTCTCGGCAAGCAACTGAAGGTATACGTTGTGAGCACTCATCGACGAAAAGCCAAGATTGCTGTACATTGCACCAAGGGAGGTAGTGGCAACATACTTGGAATAAGTCCCCCAACCACAACCAAGTAAGGGTTTTGCATAAAACATACTCCAAGCGCAATCGTACAAATAGCTTCTGCCATTGCCCGTTTCATCATCTGAAAGCTCAATAAACCTCTCAAGAGTCGCCTGAACAGCGGGAACAAACGTAGCAAGAACGCCGACAGCTATTACAGCGATTGCAGCAACAACCAAGGTCTTGAGCATCGTCCCGGAAAGCTTCTTTCTATTTACGAACAGATACGAGATGACGATAGCAGCAACGGATGCAACCAAAGGACCCCGCTTAGTAGTCAGAAAAAGCGCAAGCAAGAGCATCAGGCTCAGCATCAAATCTTTAATCCGAACCTTTTCCCTGCTACCAGCAAGACCACAGGCCCAAGAGACGAGACCCAAACTCAAATAAATCGAATTAGTGCTGTAGTGCGCCGTGAAGCCAGAGCGATAGTCCCTAGCCATATAGCTACCTGAAAAGAAGGCAGATTTAACTGGCAGATAAAGTGCGGGGACTAGCCAGAAGACGATGGTGCAGAACGCATGAAATGCTGCAAAGGCGACAAGAACCCTAAGGCATGAAGTGACCCAGGATCGCTCGCCTGCCGCAACATACATGCACAGAAATAGAAGCGTATAAACTACGAGCAGGGTTAAATTAGTCACACCGTATATCAAACTATGAATAAAGAACAGCACAAAGAAAGGTGCCCAAGCCAGCTCAAGGCCAAATCTTTTGCAAGCAAATCTTCTGTTAGTCACAAAATGCAGGAGAAACGCCGTAGCAGATAGCAGGAGGCAGACATCGAGTGCAAGCGCAGAAGCAGCGAGCGATTGGCAGAAAAAGGCGTAAAAGAGCAGTGGAATGAACACCATGGACCCATCATTTAGGGAAAAGCGTCGCTCTAACTCAGAGCAAGACTCAACACCGGCCCTAGACGCGCTGAAATAATTCATCCTATTTAATCCTCATAAAACGACCAATAATCGAACTATAGCTAGGCCTGTCGAAGAAATAGAGCGTCGCGCATGCGGCGACTGCGCCCCAAATGACAAGACCGATGGCGACCGCAATCCATCCTGTCCAACTTCCAGCGAAGCAAGACAGTAGATAGCCAGGCATGGCCACGAGAACGGTCTGTAATACATACACGCCAAACGACCAAAACGAACTCGAAAGAGAGTCCTTCGAGATTTTACGAGGCTCGTAGAGCAAAAGGTCAATCACGCGGTATAGATTGGATACGCAGGACGCAGCAATTGTGCCGACGACCCCAAAACGCATTGTGAGTGGGATACCCAAGACGATAATGATTGCAGCCTGCAAGCAGGTCTGCGCCCTAGTCTCACGGTACATGCCAGCAGCAATTACAAGTAGGCCCTGGGACGACTTGCCATGATAGAGAAAAACATTTAGGACGACGAGGAAACCGAGCAGGACATTGTGGTAATTTGCATCGTGAAACCCGCCTGCATACAAATCAACAAACGGCATAATCAATGAAAAAGCACATCCGCATGCCACAGCGGAGACTGCGTACACAAGCGCTCGATATGGCTTATAGGAAGACCGAAGACCCTCGTAGTCTCCCTCAGCAATCTGTCGACCAAAGAGCGCCTGAAGCCCTGTACCAAGGACATTCGGAATCATCTGTAGCCCCGTAGATACGAGCATGTAAACAGCAAGAACGCTAACTTCACTCATGCTCCCACAGAGGAAGGTCGCCAAAATAACGGGCGCGCCCGACTGAACGGCTCCCAAGATTTGGAGAAACAACGCATCCCATCTCTGGGGTAGCTGATAGTCACCGTAATCAACCTTGCAATTGAGCTTCGGATAATGGCGGCGTGTATACAGAGCGAGAATCAGGCTGCGCGCAAAAACCGCAGAGAGAGCCAACGCATAGACAGCGACAACAGGAGCATGGAGATAGGCAAAGAAGAAAATGACGGCCGTGTTAACCAGCGTGAAGACCGTCGATGCGAGTTGAATGAGCCAGTTCTTTTGATCGGCGGTAAGGAAAACTTGGTACTTGGCGAGGGAAAAGAAATCCACGACGATCTTGGCACCCAACAGGAAGGTAAGCACCATGATCTCCCAAGGCGCAAGCGAACCTACCGAGACAAATATGGGATAAACGACCGAAAGGCCAACCAGCAAGACAAGAAACAACATGCCCGACTTCTGATAAAAGACCTTCGAGGCCGAAGCCACGACGTTAATCCCATCCCAGTCGCCCTTAGCAATAGGCTTATATAGAGCGAAGGTCGCCGCACCAGAAATACCAGCTTCGACAAGTGCGAAATAACCAATAAACTGAGTTAGAGAGGTCACCAGACCGTTAACCTCGGATCCATATACGCCAATAATCGCCCTTGGGACGAGGAAGCCGGCAACGATAGCGGTCAACTGGTAGACCAAGTTCCAAAAAGTATTCTTTGCAAACATAAGCCAGAAACGACACCTACAATCCAATGCAGCGAGCGATAAAGGCACGCGCTGTATCACGGTCATGTGAGAGGGTCTGGTTTGCATGACCATAGTCAACAGCCGAAATAACGACCTCGTCTCGATACAGACAACCCTCAATTCCATAACGTGCGAGCAGGTCTGTAATCCTGACGTTACTCTGAACGGCGGAGTCCGACGTTTTAACGACAAACGACTTATTGAAATTCATGGAGAAGCAGGCGCCGTGGAAGGAGTCCGTGCAAACAAACGACGCCTCACTAACAAGCTTCAAGAAAGCAGCCGGACCGATACCCCTCACGTTAATCATGCCGGGGAATTTCTTCGTGTTGTAATGAATGCAGACGACAGGAACGCCGAGCTCGCTGGCGATCTTCCTAGCTCGATCCACGAGTTTTTGCTCAGAGTTAAGCGTATAAAGCAGAACATAGGATTGAGGTATCGTATCCAAGCCGTCATCTGAGGCTAACGCCGACCAGTCATCGCCCGTAAGAAGCAGGGTCGGATCAGGCATAAATACAGATTCGAGCCCCATCTCGCTAAGGACCTCCATAGAGCTCGGTTCCCTAACGGAAAGACCAGTGAACTTTGCCAGCCTGTCGGCCGCGCCTTCATCGCATGCCAAAATGGATTCCGCCGTCGCATCTCCCAGACTGGCAGCATAAGACGCGACCTTTGTAACTTCAGCGATGCCTTCACCCAAGAAGACTGGGTCATGCCCATTAACCCGAGGATTGAAAACCTGATCGCTGCCAATGAGGACGCAGTCGAGGCTCTTGGCTCTATCAATAAGAGCTTGCTTATCCAGCTTTCCCGTAGGGCTTAGATTGCGCTTAGCAAATCGACTGAACGAATTAAGCCTCTGGCGCTCAAAACCCCTGCGAAGGAAATAGCGAACGGCATCCGAAGGATTGAACGAGAAGCACGTACCCAACTCTCGATCATCGAGTTCCTTATTGCTGTAATTGAGCACTTCGCAGTCGCAGCCCAACGACATCACGGTCCTGCGCAGAGCACATGCTTGTAGCGAAGCACCATAATTTACGGTATTCGAAAATGTGAGGATGCCTATGCGTTTCAATATCTTACCGCCTAACTATTCGCAAGCTCGTTAAACCAAATTGATGATGTAACCTTCAGTAGCGTTATCGGTTTCGATAATCTTGCACGGGTTGCCAATGACTATCGAATGATCGGGAATATCCTGGTTAACAAAGGTATTGGAGGCAATAAAGACATCGTTTCCAATGGTCACATTACCTGCAACCGTCGAGTTAATACCGAGATATACGCGGTCACCAATCGTAGGGACGCCCTTTCTATGGCCACGGTTTTCTTGGCCGATGGTGCATCCCTTATGGATGTTCACGTTACGGCCGAACTTCGCGCCGGCGTTTACAGTAATGCCGTAAGGGTGACCAATGTAGAAGCCTTGACCAATTTGAGTTGATGGCGAAATCTCGAGTCCACACTTCCTGGAAAGATGTTTCCTCGGAAGCGTGAAGAGGAGTTTTCGCAAACCCCCTGCCTGACACATCCTTAGATAGAAAACATAGCGGTAGCCAAAATCACCTAATAACCGGCCGAGCTTTACGCCTTGCGTACCGAAATAGTGATAAGTATCTTTAGCGAATACGTCCACTCTAACTTCTCTCTCCTCTAGCAATCTTTTCGCGAACAACGCCAAAGATTCTCTTAGTTCCTACAACCAAGCCACCGTCACTAAGCTCCATGAGAATTCGACCCAAAATCTGCGAAAGCCTTCGCCCAATGAAAGGGGAACACATACGCACAACCTTCCGCTTGATGCGATATTTGGGCTCAACCCAGCTTCCCGAAGAGCGATGGATGCTGTAGGTTTCACGCTTGATGTGATAACCGCCGAAACCGTAAACGGGGTTGAACGCTTTGGAGTCCAAGGCAAGCCAGCCACCGAAATGCTGCTCTTTATTCACGCGTTCAAAGCCGATTTTTTGAAGCTCAGCAGTGAATACCTCATTCACCGTGATCTTGTCGAGAAAATCAGGATCACAGGAGAACTCCATCGACTCATATCGTTCCACGCATGCGCGAATTACAGGGTCATGAGGCTCAACAGCAACAATCAAGCCGGTGGTGGCAGTCAACGAGGATTCTTCGATTGCAGTGAAAGGAATGCTTTCCATGAGAGGCGATATGTCTCGTATGAGCTCGCTGCCGATATCCATATAGATGCCGCCGTACTCATACAAGACCTTAAAGCGAGCGTAGTCCGACACAAATGCCCAGAGGCCCGCCGCATACGCGCCCCTTGACCAAGAGCATGATGCGAAGTCGAAGTTATCCTCATTCCACTGCTTGACCTCAAACCCAGGCGCAAACTTCTCCCACGAAGCCAAGGACCTCACAGCAGTCTCAGAGAGCGGATTGCCTCCGAACCAGCAGTAATGAATAGTCTTATCCATCGTCACGCTCCTAAATGTGCAACTTGGAAATAAGAAACGGAGTCTGACGGGTCTCCAATATCGCCCAAGAAAGCGAGTCTCACCGGCAAATATCTTCGTAAACCATGCCAAGCCGGTTCATAAACGCCGTAAGGGAAAAGGCATCTTTTATGCGAGCTCGTCCCTGAATTCCAATCATTTCCTTGTAAGAGATATCGCTCATGAGATTCTCGAGCTTAGTGGCCAACGCATCAACATCATCAACTGGAAACATAATTCCGTCTACGCCGTCGGTAATGACTTGTGGAATACCCCCGACAGGAGTCGCAATGGTAGCAAGTCCGTACGACATTGCCTCAAGCACACTCATAGGCATGCCCTCATTCTTCGAAGGAAGGCAGAACATGCTACTGTTGCGAAAGGCTTCGTCTTTTTTTTCACCTTTAGCCCAGCCTATAAAGCTGCACCTGTCACCAATTCCAAGTTCATCCGCCAGTTGTTCATATGCTGGCACATCCCCGTCTCCGCCAAAGACAAAACGCGCATCGGGATGAGTCTTAAGAACGCGCTTAGCAGCGCGCAAAAGTAAATCCGGACTCTTGCGCGCATCAAGACGCCCCATGAACAAAACCGTATTGCACGAATAATCAATAGCGTTAACCTCAGGAACGTCAACGGCGTTATGCACCACCACGATACGATCCAAGGAACAGATGTGCCTTTTTAGAAGGAATTCCTTCCACTCCTCCGACAGAACGACCACCTTTGAGCAACAATCAAAGGAATGCGAGATATCGCGTCTCTCAGCCTCGCTACATTCTTCGTCAAACCAAACACCGAACTCGCTACCATGCAGATGGAGAAGAACGGGTTTGTTTCGAAAGAAGGCCGCCCTCATGAAGATCTTTTTTCGGCGATAGCTGCCACGAGACGCCATATGCACATGTACGAGATCGCACGCGTTGAGCCTACTGAGATATTTCATATAAGCCACAAGGGCAATGGAGAGCTTCTTGAACTTCCCGCCCTCAGCAGTTGTCGAAATGAATTCTATTGAACCTTCGTTACGATTCGACCACTTCATAATGTTGTTTTCAACCGTGGAGATGCCACCCATAGCATCAAGACTCGGGCCAATCATCAACACTTTAGGCATTATCAGCACCTAAAGATCTTTTAGAAGAAGGGCAAGACCAATCGCAGTACTTTTCTAAATGGGAAACAGTTGGCAAAACAAACAAATCGCCAAGCTCTCGGTCAAGTCTATCGGGTTGCTCCTCTAGTGCATAGAAGGGATCGTATCCGCCTCCGGTATAGAAAGTCATCTCGCCAAAGTAAGGTTTACCGCTAATGTTGTACCAGTCAACCCGCACGTGAGGGAAACCATCAGAGAGTTTCTCGGAAAGCTCAAGCATAAGTTCGTAGTTCTCGGGCTTTACAGTAGGCTCATGCTCAGATACCTCATGGTCGATATCGCCACGCTGCTCCCATTCAGTAGAAAAGTACTGCATTTCATGATTAGTGAAACGATCGGCGTCCGTCTGAACAAGAGCTGCCTTACCGTCAAAACAATAGAATTTGTAATCAGTCGGAGTCGCTCTTCCAGGTTCATCAAGAAATGCTTCCGCCACAATGCGAGGCGTGATACCGAGATAAGCCCACTCCCTGCCCTGCCAATACCAGTTTCTATGCAAGGCAACATTCAGACGTTTCTTGGCCTCAACAAAATCAAAATACGACTTATCCGTGCAAACAAATGTGCTCTGCGAGTCGTGAGTACATTTAAGCACAAACTTCTCCGGCAATTTATCGAGATCGATCTCTTCAGCTGCATTGAAAACACCGAAAAGTGGCACAAGATACTCGGACCCAATACGTTGTTCGACGAAAGAGCGCACGCCATATTTATCTGCGAGCTGAGTCAAAACTGGATTATGGTAGTTAAGCTTGTACCACTGCAGCTTCTCATTGAATGTCTTAGGACACTCGAAATCAGGCTCGTAATGAAGTTTGGCTTTGAAGTAGAGACGCATATATGCCTCATCAGGAATGAAGCGCAGGTTGTTTTTAAGAGAAAGAGTAAACCTCTTTTTTAGCTTCACTATTTACCTCCAATAACGTCCGCAATTCGCTCACTCGCATGTCCGTCACCGTAAGGATTCGACGCATGACTCATGACCTCGTACTCGGCCTGATCGCTGAGCAGGCGGCTGAACTCGCGGTAGATCACGTCCTCCTCGGTGCCGACGAGCTTCAGCGTGCCGGCGGCCACGCCCTCGGGACGCTCCGTGGTGTCGCGCATGACGAGCACCGGTTTGCCGAGGCTCGGGGCCTCCTCCTGGATGCCGCCGGAGTCGGTGAGGATGAGGTGGCTCGCGGCCATGAAGTTGTGGAAGTCGAGCACCTCGA
>URBP01000044.1 GCA_900546105.1 uncultured Collinsella sp. | reverse complement strand
GCGGCTGCCGTTCAGACGGAGAACCCGACAGAAACTGGCGATGTCGCCAAGAAGCAAGTCGAGGTCTCGTTCTCGATTATCGGCACCGATGCCGACGGCAAGGCTCAGACCTGGGTGGCACCTACGCAGCTTAAGCTCGACGAGGGCTCGACGGCTGCGGACGCCTTCGTTAAGCTGCAGGAGAAGACGGGCTTTAAGGCGAAATACGATCCGAACACGGCATACGGTTTCTACCTCGAAAGCATCACGTCCCCGAGCGATGGCCGCACGCTTGCCTTCGATCCGGCGACTTATGCCTACTGGCAGCTGTTTGTCGACGGCGCGTCTTCCTCGGTTGGCGCGAGCGGCGTCAAGCTCACCCAGGGGCAGAAGATTGAGTTTGCCTATACGGCTGGTAGCTCGTCCCCTGTCGTTAAGGACCAGGTTGCCGCAAATGTGACCGTCATTGGTCGCGATGCCCAGGGCAAGACTCAGACTTGGGTCGATAACGCGCAGTATGTGGTGACGTCCGGCTCGAACGCACTTGACCTTACGAAGGTCGCGCTCGAGGCGAATGATATTGACGCCGTTGTTGCGGGCTCCTTCATTCTGAGCCTTAAGTACAATGGCGTTGAGCTGGGTACGCCGCTCGATTATTCGACCTCTTGGCAGCTGTTCATCAACGGCAAGTCGAGCGACTACACGGCGGACAATGTCACCATTCATGCCGGCGATACCGTTACGTGGTTCTACGGTGGCTGGGGCGACCAGTTGCCCTCTGATTCCGTCCATGCTTCCGTTCAGGTGCTTGGCAAGGACAAGGACGGCAAGCAGCAGGTGTGGGCCTCGACGGGCCAGACGAGTCTCAAGGCGGGCTCTACTGCCAAGGACCTGTTGGAGCAGACTGGTCTTGATCTCGTTACTAGTGAAGAGTCTTGGGGCTGGTACCTCAGCGGCATTAAATCGCCGCTTGACGGTAAGACCTATAAGTCTGATCCTGCGACCCGCAGTTATTGGCAATTCTATGTAAATGGCAAGTCCGCCACGGTCGGTGCCGGCAACTACGAACTCCAAGATGGTGACGCCGTCACCTTTATGTATGCTGGCGACAGCGATGCCCTTCCTGGTCAGGTTCTTGGGTCTGTCGATGTTATCGGTCCCGATGTCAACGGCAACAATACTTGCTGGGGCTCGGCAAGCAGTGTTTCTTTGCCCGAAGGCTCTACTGCCCAGAACCTTATTGAGACGGTCCTGAAGGCCAAGGGCGTTACGTACAACGGCTCCCAGAGTGGTGAGTACTGGTCCCTCAATTCCATCAACTCGCCGTTCGATCACAAGCCGTATGCCTGGGATGCTGCGACCAATAAATCTTGGCACCTGTATATCAATGGAGAGCCCTCCTTACTCTGCGCCAACCAGATTACGCTCAAGAGCGGCGATAAGGTCACGCTTGCCTATACCACCGACGATTCGCCCATGCCCGATCCCGACAAGATTGTCGTGGACCCGAGTGCGACGACTCCTGATTGGGATGCCGAGTGGGCCGGCTACGGTAACAGCGGCAACGGTACGTCCGTTACGGACGCCAAGACGCCTGCGCAGGCCGCCGGTCTTAAGTGGGCCTTCGATTGGAAGGCCGAGTCTGGTCAGCAGTATGCCAACTGCAGCGAGCCTGTCATTGCTAACGGTTTTGTGTACATCGCGACCGAGAACGAGCTCATTAAGATCGATTCGTCCACGGGCAAAAAGGTTGCCTCTGCGCCGCTTGCCTCCAAGGTGAGCTATACCTCTCGTCCGATCTATACCAATGGCCTTATCATCGTTCCGCTCAACGGCGGTGCGGTCCAGGCGATTACTGCAGACAAGCTGATCTGCAAGTGGCTGACGCCTGGTTTGACGGACTTGACGCAGAGCTCCTGCACCGTCGTTTCGGACGGCGAGTACGTCTATGTAGGCTCGGTCGATATTTCGTATGACGAGAATTACAGCGCGACCTACGGCAACGGCTCCTTTGCGCGCATTAAGATTGCCACGGGCGAAGTTTCTTGGCAGAACATCGACCCTGCCGAGGGCTATTACTGGACTGGTGCGGCTTTGACGGATAAGTATGCCATCGTTCCTACGAGCGCGGGTACGCTTAAGTGCATTGATAAGACGACGGGCGATGTCGTTTCGACCATGAAGCTCGGCGCTCTCGCAAATGCCGATTGCATTGCCGATCCGTCCAATGGTTCGACCTTCTATCAGATGACGCACGACGGAAAGCTCCATGTGATTTCGCTTTCGGCGAAGGGCGTGTTGAGTGAACAGAAGACGGTTGATCTGGGCCTTACGAATAACATGAGCGCTCCGGCGGTGGCTGGTGAAAACTTGATTGTCGGCGGACAGACGGCTACTGGCTCTGCTCTGGTTCTCTATAACCTGAAGACGGGCAAGACCACGATGGTCGCTGCTGCCGACGGCAAGGCGCTGCCGGCTGGTCTCAACGGTATTGCTGCTACTCCGCTGGTGAGTGTTCAGGGCGGCAAGACCTATGTGTACTTCACCGTTAACAGCGCGGATAGCAAGGATTACGTCAACTACTCTGCTGGTGGTGGCGTGTATCGCTATACGCTTGGCGACGCAGAGGCGACGCAGATTTATGATGCGGCTGGCCATTACCAGTACTGTGACTCTCCGGTCATTGCCGATGCATCTGGCAACCTGTACTACATCAATGATTCGGGTACGCTGTTCAAGCTCGGGGCTGTTGAGTCTTGGACGGTTGCCTTTAATTCCAACGGCGGGTCTGCTTGCGACACTAAGTTTGTTGCTACGGCCGACGGCAAGCTGGTCAAGCCGGCCGATCCGACGCGCGATGGCTACACTTTCGGCGGTTGGTTCACCGATGAGGCTTGCACGCAGGCGTATGACTTCAGTACGCCGGTGACGGCCGATCTGACGCTGTATGCCAAGTGGACCAAGAATGCTGTTAACCCTGGCGGCAATGGCGGTTCTGGCACTAATGGTGGCAACGGTGGCGCTGGCAACGGTTCCGGTGCTGGCACGGGCACGGGCTCCGGCTCCGGCACGAAGGGCCAGCAGGCTGGCGGCGCTGTCGCCCCGGGTCAGAAGCCGGTGACCAAGACGACGGTGTCGACCAAGACCGAGACCAAGGACAACAAGTCCGACAAGAAGGACTCCGATAAGTCCGATAAGAAGGACGAGAAGAAGCCTGACAAGAAGGACGGCAAGTCCGACAAGAAGTCCGATTCCAAGTCCGATACGGGTGCTGCTTCCACGACCATTGCTAAGAAGTCCTCTAGTGCTTCCGAGCAGGAGATTGGCACCAACCCGCTCGCCATTGTTGGCGTTGCCGCCGGCGTCATCGGTCTCGCCATCGTCGGCGTGTTCGTGTTCACCAAACGTCGGTAGGTGAGGGCTGTGTCCAATAAATCCAAGGACGCTGAACCCAAGCAACCAAATTCCTCGTTCATTCAGTTCGACGATGCAAAGCAACAGGGCGCCGCTTCGGCGGCGTCCGCCCCTCGACGGAAGGCGCTTCTTGGCGTTCTGATTGCCGCGTGCGTTGCGCTGATTGTCATATCGCTGGGCTTCGTCCATCCTTCCGAGAGCGGCGCCTGGTCCGTTGATTGGATCGTTCAGACCGTGACGGGGGAGAGCGTTGTCACCAAGGACACCAAGGCATCTGGCTCGACTACGACTTCGGGCGAGGCCAGTTCTAAGGATTCCAAGTCATCGAATGACGCAAAAGATGGGTCCAAGTCCAAGGACGATTCCGAGTCTTCAAACAAGGAATCGGATAAAAGCTCGGATAGCAAGAAGTCCGATAGTCAGGACGGCAAGAAGTCTGGAGATAAATCCGCTGCCCAGAATACGGGAGCCGGCGATACTTCCAATGTGTCTGGCGGTGCTTCTTCGGGCGGCGGTCAGTCGTCTGATGGAGTCTCCAGCTCTAATGGCGGAAGCGCTCCCTCGGGCGGCCAGAGCGGCTCACAGGAGTCCAACTGCGTAACGGTAACGGTTTCGGTCACATCGAGCGCCGTGGGCAATCCTGTGTCCTCTGGTGGCACCTTTACCTTTAACGAAGGTGCTACCGTCTACGATGCCCTGTGCGCGCTGGGCCTTTCTGTCAACGCACATGGCTCGTCGTACGGCACGTATGTCTCCGCGATTGGTGGTTTGGCCGAGAAACAGTACGGCGGCACGAGTGGCTGGATGTACTCCGTCAACGGCACAACGCCCATGACGGCGTGCAGCAACTACGTTCTCTCCAACGGCGACAACGTGGTCTGGTATTACGTAACGGGCTAGAGACCTCGACATATCGCACCAAGCGGGCGGTTCGGACAAACATCCGGGCCGCCCGCTTTTCATGTGTAGAGGACTTGGTCGCCGGGGACCTCGGCAAACAAAAAACCGGTTGGAACGGGAATTCCAACTGGTTATACATTCAAGCAAATAGTGAATCGACTACGACCGTGCGCCCTCGAGGAAGAAGCGGCGGCTGAAGTAGTTGTACCAGGTGACGAGGAACGTAGCGATCGCTTTCATGGCCTGGTAGCCGATGCTCAAAAACGTGACGCCCACAAACATGTACAGGTCGTTGAGGCCCAGGCCGATCACCGACAGGATGGTGAAGATCGTGAACTCGCGCTTGCGGCTCATGCCCTCGCGATGGTCGAACACGTACTTCATGCTGAGCCAGTAGTTGACCACGACGGACGTGGTAAACGAGACCGTGGTGCTCATCAAAAAGTCGAGGTGAAACAGCTCGACGAGCGCAATGAGCATACCCCAGTCGATGCCAAAGGAGATAAGACCCACGACAGCGAACTTGAGGAACTGCTTGGTATGAGGTTGTGCCAGTGCCTTGCGCACGTAATCACATCCAATGCGTTGATGAATCGAGCAGAGGATACTTTAGAGCTTTTGCAAGGGAAACGTAAGGTCCTTGCCAAGAACTATACGAACTCGCCAAATTTTCAAGAGCTAATCCGCAAACGTTGAAAATTTGCCCGTAAACGAGCGAAGCCCATGAACAACACAGCGCTCGACGCGCGTCATCCGTGGGCATCGTAAAGCTGTAAGGTTGCGAGCTATTTGGTCTCGTCGCCCTCCAGGAAGATCTTTCGGGTCACAAAGTTGTAGACCATGACAAGCGCGGTGGCGCAGATCTTGGCGATATTGGCCTCGAGTCCCAGACCGGCGTTGAGTGTCAACACGATAGTGTCGTTGAGTGCCAGGCCGATCACGGACAGCACGACAAAGATAATGAACTCGCGGCGGCGGCTCATGCCTTCCTTGTGCGCAAACACGTATTTCATGCTTGCGAGGTAGTTAAAGATGAGTGAGATGATGAAGCCGCTGGTGTTGGCGATTAGGATGTTGAGGCCCAGACCGTAGTGGAGCAGATTCATAATGCCAAAGTCGATGACCGTGGCAATGACGCCGACGACGCCAAACTTCATGATCTGCGCAAGGAGCTTTTGCATGGTACCTGCCTTATGGTGGCGCCGGGGCGCCGCGGGGATGACAAACTCAGCAAGTTTAGCCAATCCCCACGGGTGGTGCTAGGCGCGCTCCTCGATAGCACCGTTTCTATATGCATCGAGCAGCTGGCGCAGGTCCTGGATCTGGCTGCGGATCTTGGCACCGGAATCGGTGTCGCTCACCATGCGGCGACGGTCGGCCTCGTCAAAGCGGTTGGTCTCGCTTTCGATATCGACGTTGCGGGTGAGTGCCTCGGCAACCGTCGTAAAGGCCCGGTGCGACTTGAGGCGGCAGCCGCGCGAGCTCGAGATGAGCGTATAGCCGGCGATACCCGTCTTGGGATGGTAAGCGCGGCAGAAGCCGCCATCGATGACCAGCAGCTTGCCCTCGGCGCGGATGGGCTGCTCGCCCTTGGTGGTTTTAACGGGCGTGTGGCCGTTGATGATGTGACCGGTCGGTGAGCATGCCATGGGCGCGACGCCAAACTCGCGCATGATGTCGTCGCAGACCGAGGGTGACTTGGTAAGCGAAAAGTACGGGTCCATCGGCTCGACCCAGGTGCTCTTATCGGCGATATAGGCGCGCTCAAAGGTACGCACCAGGCGTCCGCTGGCGGGTGAGTTAAAGCCGATCCACAGGTACCACATCCAGTCGAGGGCGTCGCGGTCGCCCATGCGCCAGGCGCGGCGGGCGATGTGGTCGCAAAAATCGAGATAATCGCGGCCAGCGTGCCAGGTGCCCAGGCAGTTCATGCTGCTAAAGGTGCCGTCTTCGTTGAGTGGCACGCAGCCGTGGAAGAGCAGGTTGCCGTTGGCGACTTTGTACATCGAGCCGTGGGAATAGAGGAAATCGATATGGCGATGCAGGTGATCGGCGGTGACAAACTCGGACACGAGCTTGTCGATGATGTGCTGCTCCTGAGACGTGAGCGTATAGGGGTCCGCCGGGTCGACGGTGGGGAAGTCGTTGGTCGTGAGCGGCCATACGCTGCCGTCGGCGAGCGTGACCGTGCCGGTGTCGTGATCGATCTTGTCGAGTAACAGGCGGTCGGTCATGTCGAACTCGGGATGGCGCTGGATAATCTGGCCCTCGAGCTTAAAGAGCAGCACGTTGATGGCCTTGATCAGCGGGGTGATGGACTCACCGGCGGTGTAGGTGGCATCAGCAAAGGCGACAAGTTCACGCAGCGAGATGCCGTAGTCGTTCTCGAGGATCTCGTAGTTGTCGTAGCGTAGGTTGTTGCGCAGCACCGTGGCGATGCAGGCGGGCTCACCGGCCGCAGCGCCCATCCACAGCAGGTCGTGGTTGCCCCACTGGATGTCGAGTGAATGGTAGGTGAGCAGGCGGTCCATAATCTTGGCCGCGCCGCCACCGCGGTCGAAGATATCGCCCACCAGGTGCAGGTGGTCGACGGCCAGGCGCTTGATGAGCGAGGCGAGCGACTCGATAAAGTCGTCGGCGCTGGCGGTCTCCAGGATGGACTCCACGATGCGCTCGTGATAGCGCACGCGATAGTTGTTCTCGTCCGGGTGCGTGTGCAACAACTCGTCGATGATGTAGGCGTAATCGCGTGGGATGGCCTTACGCACCTTGGAGCGCGTATAGCGGCTCGAAAGCGACCGGGCAACCATGATGAGCTGGTCAAGTATCGTCTTGTACCAGGTGGGCGAGTCCTCGCGCTGGCTGCGGACCAGCTCGATCTTCTCGCGCGGGTAGTAGATGAGCGTGCACAGCTCGCCCTTCTCGTCAAAGGAGAGCGTGTCACCAAAGATCTCGTCGACATGCTCGCGCACGACGCCCGAGCAGTTGTTGAGGATGTGCATAAAGGCTTCGTACTCGCCATGCACATCGCTCATAAAATGCTCGGTCCCCTTGGGCAGGTTGAGGATGGCCGAGAGATTGATAATCTCGGTGAATGCGGATTGCTCGGTGGGAAACTGTCTCGACAGCAGGCGCAGATACTTGAAGTCTTGCGGATTGCGATCGAATGCGACCATGAAGCACCTTCCGATGTGGTTGGTAAAACTGATAAAACAGCGTCAAACGTTTATCAGTATGCGCCGCTTTTGTTTCGATTGGGGATGGGAGGTCAAATTGTTGGCCGAATGGTTTGGTAAATCGATTTAGTTGAGGTAGATATGGCGGTTGAATGGAGACGTAGGGTCGTTTTTACAGGCGCATGCCTCCGGGATCGATAGAGAGGATGACGGTAAAGATGTTCACTGCCTTTGGTTCAATTTGGTAAATAGTGGACATTTGTACCGCATTCACGCTTGCTGTGCGATAATTTGCGCAGCAATGAGTAAGGAGCCTCATATGAGTGATTTTGTCCTGACCTGTGAATCCGCCGCCGATCGAACCCGTGAGTTCTTTGAATCGCGCAATATCCCTGTCGTGTGTTTTCATTACGAGATCGACGATGTTGTCTATACGGACGATCTGTATCAGTCGATTGCGCCGGACGAGTTTTTTGCCCAGATTGCCGCGGGCGCCATGCCCAAGACGTCTCAGGTGAGTGTTGGTGAGTACGAGGAGTTTTGGGAGCCGTTTGTTGCCGAGGGTAAAGACGTGCTGCACCTGGCGTTGTCGTCGGGTATTTCGGGCACGTATGGATCGGCCTGCGTTGCGGCGCAGATGCTCGCGGATCGCTATCCCCAGGGCGGCAAGGTGCGCGTCATCGACTCGCTGGCGGCGTCTTCGGGCTTTGGCTTGCTGGTGGAGCGTGCCGCCGACGTTCGCGATAGCGGCGCTTCGCTCGATGAGACGGCCACTTGGATTGAGGAGCATAAACTCAACCTGCACCACTGGTTCTTCTCGACCGATCTGTCGAGCTACCTGCGCGGCGGTCGCATTTCGGCCGCGAGCGCGATCATCGGCGCGGCGCTCAAGATTTGCCCGCTTATGACGGTCGATTGCGACGGTAAGCTGGCACCGCGTGAGAAGATTCGCACCAAGAAGCGCGCGATCTCCGAAATGGCCAAGACCGTGATGGCGCATGTGCAGGACGGCCCGAACTATTCGGGCAAGTGCATCATGTCGCACTCGGCGTGCCGCGAGGACGCCGAGGCTGTTGCCGCGCTGATAGAGGAACAGGTTCCGCAGCTCAAAGGCAAGATTGAGATCAATAGCATCGGTGCTCTGATTGGCTCGCATACCGGCCCCGGCACGGTGGCCGTCTTCTTTATGGGCGACAAGCGCGTGGATTAGCGTTTGTGGGCTGGTTGACGGTTTTAACGGCTGCGCCTGTCACTCCTGACATTCGATAACAGAAAGGGCCCGTCCCGTTGTTTTGAACTGCCTCCCATTTCTCATGTCCAAGAAATGGGAGGCAGTTAATTTGCGGGGCGGGCTTTGCTGTTGCGGCTAGCGTTTCTTACCGCGGAAGAAGAAACCGTGCAGCGAGGGTTTGAGTCCGCGGTTGGCGCGACGCTCCTCGATATGATCGTGGATTGATGCGACGCGCTCGATAACCTCGTCGGGAATCGGCACGTCGGGATTCATGTTCTCGACCTGGCTGACCTCGGCGGCGGCGACTTGGTCGATAATGGGCACATCGTCGCGCGAGATGACGGGTGTGGCGTCTTCCTTCATCTTGCGATAACGCTGCATCATGTCGGTCTGTAGCTGCTGGGCCGAAGGCGGCGTCCAGATGATGGCGTTGGCGCCGGCGGCGATGGTTTCACGGATGCTCTCGGGCGTCTTGCCGCCCGGCGCGATGAGCGGCAGGTTGGGATAGTGCTCGCGCAGTTCACGCAGGACCTGGGGCGTGTTTTTGCCGGCGGCGATGTTGAGAATCTTGGCTCCGGCGCGCACTTTGGCATGCGCATCATCGTCGCAACGTACGACCGTGGCGATGACGGGGATGTCGGCGATGTTGGTGATGTGCTCGACCATCTCGGCAGTGGCGGGGGAGTTGACCACGCAGCCTGCCGCGCCCTGCATCTCGGAAACGGCTGCCATCTGCACGGAGCGCTTACCGGTCGTAGTTCCGCCGCCCACGCCTACAAAGACCGGGCACTCGGCGACGGTCAGCAGCGCTTGCGTAATGGCGGGCTGCGGCGTGAAAGGGTAGACCGCAAAAACGGCATCGGCGTTGGAGTTGCGGATAACCGCGACATCGGTGGTGTAAATGAGCGACTTGATGCGGCGGCCAAAGAGCGTGAAGCCGCTGGCCTCCTCGATCTCGTCGGGCATGCGAAGGGCAGCCTTGCGCAGGCGTCCGTCGATGGGCAGGGGCTCCATGGGGAGCAGGCCGTTGGGGGTCACGGCTACCTGGGGCTCGGTGAACTCGTCTGCGAGCTCGACCTCGGAGAAATCGACCGAGGCGACGATGTCCTCGTGAACCTCGGCGGGCACATCGATGGGAGCTTGGTCGTTTGTCGCGGCGGGCGTGTCGAAGGAGCTGGTGCCGACGAAGGCGTCGACGCGCTCATTTAGATCGTTGAGGGTATCCATGGAGGCTCGATTCTATGTGATGACGGCCGGCAGGGTGCCGGCAGCGTTGTGCTTGCTAAATCGTTTGACGAGTTGATTTTTCCCCGCCGCGCCATCCGTTAGACCGAAGGGCCGGCGAACGTGAAGGAGCTGTGGTGGCGGGTATCGAGGTGCTATCTTGAAAGTCCCGTTTAAAAGAGAGGTGACGCGGTATGGAATTGACAGCAATGTTTGGCTCGATTGGCCTGTGTGTGGCCGCAATCGTTGCCGCCGCGATCATCTACTTTGTGGTCACGGCCATTAAGGGCAAAAGGACCGAACGCAAGGAGCGCGCGATGCTTAAACAGCATCGCGACCAGCAGGGCAAACGCGCACAGAAATAGCTTGTTGAGTTTTGGATCCGTGCGCTAGCTGCGTTTTCGGATCAGGGCAATGTAGAAGCCCTCAAAGTCGCGGCTAGGCGGAATGGTCAGCGTGCCGGGCATACCGTTGGCGACGGACGAGACGTGGCCGGCGGCGATGGCCTCGGTGAGAGCGTTGGACTCGATGCGCGGTTCCTCACCAGCTTCCTGGGCGCGGCGTGCTTCGCTTTCGCTCGGCGTGCCGTTGAGGGGGATGAGCTCGCAGTCCATATGCTTGTCGAGGGCCTCTTGCAGGGCGTCCTCGTTTTCCTGCGGCATGATCGAACAAGTGGAATAGACGAGCGTGCCGCCCGGTTTGAGGGCTCCCATGGCGCGGTCCAGAAGCGCGCGCTGCGAGCGGGCGCACTTGCTCAGCAGCTGCTCGGTCAGGCCGCGCAGGCTTTTCTCGTTGCCGCTGATGACGGTGCCCGTGCCGGTGCAAGGGGCGTCGAGCAGGATGCGATCGAAGCGGAAGAACTCGTCGAGCTCGCGTGCGTCGATGCGCATGACGGGCACGTTTTTTGCACCCTGACGATGGAGGTTTGATTCGAGCTTTTCGGCGCGGGGGATGCTCATCTCACAGGCGGTGAGATGAGCCTGTCCCTGCGTGAGGGCGGCAATCTGCGTCGTCTTGCCGCCAGGGGCCGCGCACATGTCCAGGATGTCCTCGTCTGCCTGGGCGCCCAGGACCAACGGCGGCATCATGGACGACAGGCTCTGCAGGTAGATCTTGCCGTCGCGGTAGATGTCGAGATCCCACAGATCGGAAACCTGGGCCTCGGGCAGGATAAAGGCGTCTGGGTACCAAGCGACGGGGTTGTGGGCGATGCCGGTGGCACCGAGCGCCGCAGCGATGTCCTCGGCGTTCGCCTTGAGCGTGTTGGCGCGCAGCGTGACCGGGCGTGTGGCCGCGGCGCCGAAGCCCTCGATCATGAGCTCGGCATCGGCGGGCGCATAGGCGCCGGCGACCGTGTCGACCATAAAGCGCGGCAGGTCGGCGGCGCAGGGAAGGGCGGCAAGCTGGTCGGAAAGCTCGGTGGCGGCAAACTGCCTAAGCTTGAGCTCGGGCTTAACCTGCTTTTTTTGCTTACGACGACGCGGCTTGGACATCCGTCTTTCCTTCCACCTAAATGATTATTCTGGGACGGGGATTAAAAAATCATTTAATCCCCGTCCCAAAAAGACTGTACTGTGGCGCCCGGGAATGATTTTTTAATCCCCGTCCCAGAATAATCATTCCCGGGCGCGTTGCGATTGCCTAGTACTGGCTCTCGTGCTTGCTGAAGAAGTCGAAGCGCGGGGGCAGCGGCTTCACGCGGTGCTCGCCGGGCTTCTCGCCCAGGCTCTCCACGAACTCGTCCGTGGAGGCAAAGATGTTATCCCAGCTAAAGAAGGCGACCGGGTCGACGTCGAAGTACTCGCAGATGAGCTCGCAGCCGGCCGGCACAATACCGTGCATGAGCACGGTTGCCACGCGCAACTCGGTAAAAGCGTCGACGAGGGCCTGTGTCATTGCGGCGTTTGCCGGCTCACCTTCGAGCTTGTTGGCGGCCTTGGAGGCGTCGCTCCAGCGCTTGTTGGCGGCACGCAGGTAGTCGTCGCACACGGCGAGCGCGCGGTGCGTCTCGAACTTGTACATGGCCTGCTCAAAGGCGAGAGCTGCCTGCTCGGCGGCTTCGACCACGGTGGCGGAGGCGGCACCGGCGGGGATGCAGCCGTTGCGATAGGGGCTCTCGTCGCCCTCTTTGACGGCGACGCCGTAGAAGCAGCTGCGGGCCAGACGGTTGAACACGCCGGTCAGCAGCGCGCTCTCCTTAAGGGCCGGGTCGATAACGCGCTTGTCGTCGCAGGCGCGCACCTCGTTGCCGTCCTTGTCCTTGCCAGTCACACGCGTGTCGTATGCCTTAGGGCTAAAGCTTACCGGCTTCTCGGACAGGCCGAGCGACAGCCAGTGCGCGCGCATTTGCTCGCAGGTGTAGTGGTTGAGCAGGTCGTCTGCCGGCGGGGGAGGCGTCTGCGAGGACGAGCTGGCCTTTTTGCCCATGTAGAGCAGGTGGTAGCAGGCGCTGACGGTGCTCTGCGTAAGGTCCCAACCCAGGGCCTCCCACATGGCGGTCTGCGCGATGCAGTAGAAGTAGATGTTGTCCTGGCCGATGAACTGGTAGATCTGAGCGTCGTCAGAGCACCACCAGTCGCGCCAGTCGAGCGAGCTGTGCTGGTAGGCGGGCGCGGGGACCTGCGTGGAATCGGCGGCGGGCTCGCCCATGAGGGCGGCATCCTGGGCGGCGACACCCTCGGTCACGCCGGCGGCCTTGGCGTCGCGGGCGAGCACGGTACGGGTGTAGCTGATGGGCGCCCACAGGCTCTCGGGCCAGCACCAGCAGGTGACGTCGTTCACGCCGTCGACCTCGGGTACCGGAACGCCCCAGTCGATGTTGCCGGTGATGCGGAAGGGCACGAGCGCCTTGCCACTGCGGAAGCGCACGCCGCCGTTGGCGAGCACCGCGTGGGCGTCATCGCGCTCCTTCCAGCTGGGGAAGGTGACGGTAAAGCTGCTCTTGTTGCCCTCGGGCTCCAGCACGGTGTGCTCGGGGAGCTGGTCCTCGACGGCGTCGAAGGCCTCGCGGAACTTGTTCTGGATGTAGAGCTGAGCCGGCAGCAGCCACTCTTCCATGGTCTTTGAGACCACTGAGCGAACCTGCGGGTTCTGGGCGAGCTTGGCGGTGTAGATCTTCATAAAGTCGAGGTAGGCCGGCAGGTCGAAGTAGAGGTTGTCGACCGGGCGCAGCTCGGGCACCTCGCCGGTGAGCTGGCTCTTGGGCGCGATGAGCTCTTCGGGCTCAAACTGGTGACCCAGGTCGCACTCGTCGGCATAAGCCTTCTCGGACTTGCAGCCCTGAATGGGGCAGCGGCCGATGACCTGGCGGCCGTTGAGGAACGTGCCGGCCTTGGCGTCGTAGAACTGCAGCGTGGAGCGCTTGGAGATGGTGCCCTGCTCGTGCAGGCGCTTGATAATCTCGGCGGTCACCTCGTTGTGAATCTGCGCAGCCGGCTCAAGGCCCGAGCCGCCGTAGATGTCGCAGCTGATGCTGTAGTTGTTGAGGGTCGCGGCCTGGCGGGAGTGATTGGACTCGACATACTCGCCGATGGACTTGTCGTAGCCCTCGTTCTCCTTGAGCTTGCGGTAGCTCTCCATGATGGGCGAACCGTAGCAGTCGGTGCCCGAGGTGAAGATGACGTTTTCGCGGCCCAGGCGGTCGCGCAGGAAGCGGGCGAAGAAGTCGGCCGGGACAAAGACGCCGCCGACGTGGCCAAAGTGCAGACCCTTGTTGCCGTAGGGCTCGCCGGCGGTAACGATGGCGCGGCGCGGCCAGCTGGGACGGTCGTTCATGGAGTATTTGGATGCCATGGGACTCCTTCGCATATAGGTAAGAGCGCGGCCGGGCACGGGGTTCGGCGGCGCGGTGGTCAATTCGTGCATATCGTTCGACATTATCGCACATGCGGGCGGGTGCGTGGCAGGGGCGCTATCCTAAGATGCTATGAATGAGATTTCCAACATACATGCGTTTGAGGACGAGGATTTTCTACACGCTTGCTTCGTGTGGGGGATGGCCGTGATCGCGGTGTTTGCCGTGTGCCTGGTGCCGGTGTTTATGCTGTTGGGCGGGCCTGCGGACTTGGACGCGGCTGAGGCGGGCGGCTGGATGGCTGTCGTGGGCTGGATAGTCGGCTTGGCTGCGGTCTCAATGGCATCGTTTGCCGTGCACGAGCTGGTGCATGCGGTGTTTTTTAAGCTGCTGGCGCCTGCGGGCGCGCAGGTGACCTTTGGGGCGAATCGCGAGACGGCGATGATCTATGCCTGCGCCGAGGGCGTTGTGTATTCGCGCCGGCGGTACATGGCGGTTTGCCTGGCGCCGACGGTTGTTGTGACGACAGCATTTGCCCTGGGGTTTGCGTTCTCGGACTATCCGCTGCTGTGCTACCTGGCGGCTGGTCTGCACTTGTCGGGCTGTGTGGGTGATTGGTATTACGTGCGGACCATTCTGCGCGACCGCCGTATCGTCGCCTGCGAGGATACGTCCTTTGGCGTGCGCTTTTTCGCAAAGTAGTCTTTTTGGGGCGGGGCTATTTTAGCTGCCATGATGTCGGGGTGAGTTTTCTGGGACGGGGATGTCAATGAAGTCGTTGTTGCTGCATGCGTGCTGTGCACCATGCTCGCTTGAGCCGGTTCGCCTGCTGCGCGAGGAGGGGTTTGAGCCCACGATTTGCTGGACCAATCCCAATATTCAACCGCGCGATGAATGGCGGCGGCGTCTGGACGAGCTGCGCCGGTGGTGTGCCGATGGCGACATCGAGCTCATCGAGGCGGGGGAGGACCGCGAGCGCTGGGAGGCCGGCGTGGCCCCGCTGGGTGCCGATCGGCCCCGTCGCTGTCGCTCGTGCTATGCCCTGCGCTTGGCCGAGGCGTGCCGCGTGGCCCAGGAGCGCGGGTTTGAGTTTGTGGGCACGACGCTCGCCGTCTCGCCGTATCAGCTGTTCGATACCTGCAATGATGTTTTGGAGCGTCTGGCTGCCGCCCGCGGTCTCACCCCGGTGATTCGCGATTTTCGCCCGTATTATCCCGAGGCTACGCGCCGTTCGCGTGAGCTGGGCATGTATCGGCAGAATTACTGCGGCTGCCGTTTCTCGGCGGTCGAGGCGGCCATGGATCGCGCCCGCATCCGCGACGAGCGCAAAGCCGCCAAAAAGTAGTTCATTTGGGCTGGGACTTTGAGCTGTCTGCGCGGTACGGTCGTTTTTGGGAAAGTCGATTTAATTAAGCGTGTGATCGTGGCTCGCTTGATACCAAACGACGACTCCTATGATTCTAATCCTCCGTTTGTTAAACATCAGATCCGGACTTGCTGTTGCATATGAATGGGACGACAGCACAATCATGTCGTTTCCTTCTGCAAATCGCCTAATTACCGGTGTTTTGCCGTCTGTGAGCGCCAATACAGCACAGCCGTTCCAAGGCTTTGCGGTGGTATCGACAAGTAGTAAGCTGCCGGGAGGGTAAATGCGGGACATTTCGTCGCCTTTGATTTTAACGAAAACGCTATGTGGGTGACGTTTGGCTACGTCTACAGGCGCGCAAGCATTTTGTTGGCCGTGCGTGATGCGGCGCTTTTGCGATTCGATATCGATGACGGGAAATGTGCCCTCCATTTCGTGGATAGCAGGGTCTTCGTCGGTGACGATTCTTTTATTTGCGAGCTTTACAGCCAAACCGTTTTCCTCGCCAACAAGTTCATCGCGGGTGCAACCGAAGAGCGCTTGTAACTTTTCAATATAGCGCTCACGGGGGGCATACCGACTTTTTTCCCAACGACAAACGGTCTCTTTAGATACCCCCAACATCTCTGCAAGTTGCGCCTGACCAAGATGCTCCATGGTGCGGAGTTTACGAATATTTGCCCCGAAGCCCATGGCTATAGATCCTCTCGCCACAGAGGGAGGCATAGACAGTTTGTGCCACCATAGCCTTTGGTGAGCTCGTCAATGGATAGCGGGAATAATTCCATTCCTGCTTTCTCAAGCGCTTCGTTGGTCCAAACGTTTTCTTCATATACGCATAGTTTTCCTGGCGAGAGCGCAAGGATAGACGTTGCGTTGTTCCGGCGTTCTCTTTCGTAGGCGGTTTGATTCCCGCCTCCGCAGTCAATCACTTTTATTGGTTCGCAACAGGCTGCAGAGAGTATTTCCGGAATCGTGCGATCGATAGGAGTGATCGTAAGGCCCCTTCCGGATCGTTTTAGTTGAATGCTGTATGCATCAACGGCATTGCATATCTCACGATCGATGAGGAACGCGTCGTGATCAATTCTACTTATGAACGTATCGAGGTGGATACGCAGCCCGTCAGAGGGGACTCGAATCGCAATTAGCTCGGTGGTCTGGAATTTATTTGAGGTCAGGAGCTCTTTGGCAAGTGACTCGACGGCGGCGGGTTCAGTTCGGTCAGAGATTCCAACTAATATTGTCTTAGCACTGATAACAATAATGTCTCCGCCTTCTATATGGTAGCTACTCCTGTTCAAATCACATATTGGAGTTTCTCCCATGATCTTGTGGTGGGTGAATATCTGCCGGTATAAGGCGACCTCACGATCACGCTCAGGCCAATACATATGATTTAGGATGATGCCGTCTCCGACTACCACAGCAGGATCACGAGTGAA
Source organism: uncultured Collinsella sp. (assembly GCA_900546105.1). Taxonomy (GTDB): domain Bacteria; phylum Actinomycetota; class Coriobacteriia; order Coriobacteriales; family Coriobacteriaceae; genus Collinsella. The sequence goes on along the minus strand of URBP01000044.1, from coordinate 398 downwards.
AAAAAGCGTGTTGAGGGGATTGACCAAGAGCGAGGCGGGATCAAATTGCTCGTGCACGAGCGCCCGTAGTGTTTCCGACTGGTTTGAACATAGCTCAGTGTCTCCAAAGCGAATGCCGTTAAGTACTATATTCACCAATTCCTGGGTGTTCTTAGCGTTCTCAAACAGCTGGGTTATTGCCTCGAGGAACTCTCTGCCTGTTGCCCCGCTGCAACGGAGGTAGTCATCAATAAAATATTTAAGTGATTGGGGCTCAGTTTCAAGTGAGTCTTCGAGAAGGTCCCTAATTTCAATGGTTTCTACGCCATGCTTCTCAAGCAATTGAACCATGGAATCGTGCTCATACATTGCTTTGTCGAGGTCAAAACGACCGCTCCATTTTCGCAGGGAGAAAACTT
>URBP01000043.1 GCA_900546105.1 uncultured Collinsella sp. | reverse complement strand
TGTCCCGGACATGCGGAAGATCTGCATACAGCAACTTATACTGTGAATGTGGGTGACGGTCGAGTGGTTGCGATTGCCAAATTCGGCGCCCACCGCCGTGGTCGTCATCTCGCACATCTCGATGGCCAGATAGATGGCAATGTGGCGTGCTTTGGCGATATTGGCGTTGCGACGCGGGCCGATGAGCTCCTCGTGCGTCACGCCGTACTGCTCTTCGATGACGGACTGAACCGTCTGGACGTTGATCTTTTTGGCCGATGTGTCGAAGTACTGGCTGGCGATGGCGTCGATATCGTCAAAGGTGAGCTCCCCGCCCTCGCGCTCGCGGTCGCCCGCCTCGCCGGCGCAGCGCTCGCAAAAGCTTTCGAGTTCGCGGATGTTGGTGCCCGACACCTCTGCCATGTGTTTAAAATGCTCGTCGGTCAGGTGCCCACCGTCGCCCCCATAGGCCGCCAGCAGCGAGTCGTCGCCTGCCTCGGGAGCGGCGACGATGGTGTTCTCGTAATAGCGCTGCAAGATCTTGTATTTCATCTCGTAGCTGGGCTCTGCGACCAGGCAGAGCATGCCGGCGTTGAAGCGGCTGGTCAGACGCTCGTCCATGCTCAGGTCCTTGGGGGCGCGGTCTGCCGCGATGACGACCTTCTTGTTGTTGCGGATGAACTCGTCCATGAGCTGGAAAAAGTAGTCCACGCTCGCGCGCTTGCCGATGATGTTTTGGATGTCATCGATGATGAGCACGTCCACGCCGTGGTACGCCTGCATGATGGGGGCGTTGCTCTTCTTTTGGCGGTCGAACTCGGTCATCAGGTCGTCCAGATATGCCTGGGAGTTGGCATACTTGACCTTGATCTCGGGCGACTTCTCGGCGAGCTCGTTTTTGATGGCAAGCAGCAGGTGGGTCTTGCCCAAGCCCGATTTGCCGTAGATGAACAGCGATGTGCACGTGCCGCGTTCGTCCGCGAGGGCGGCAAACTTGAGTGCCGAGCGATAGGCATGGCTGTTCTCGGGGCCGTAGACAAAGTTCTCAAAGGTAAATTTTGAGTTCGCGGCGAGCGGGGCTCCATCCGTATTCTGCTCGGCCGGCACGGTCGGTGCTGGCATGGGTGAAGCGGGGGTCGCAGCTTGCGTGGATTTAGCCGGCGCTCCGCCCTTCATCTGGTTCATCATGCGACGAAAATCATCGGCCGAGAGTGTGTTCTTGATTGCAATGCCCGAATCAGCGCTCGCCGCTGCGTCGTGAGCGATGGGCATGTGCGTGACGGGTGCGTTCGCTGGCGTCGCCGCCGCGGTCGGCAACGGTGCCATGGTTTCACGGGAAACATCGCTGCGCTGGTGCTCGATTGTCGGTACGTCGCCTGCGGAGGCCGGCACCGCCGGGGAAGCAGCGGGAGCCGCGGCGGCCGCCGTCGCGGCAGCGGATTCCGTCGCGGCGCCTTGCGGTGCCACGATGTCGAGCGCAATCGGTGCAAAGGCGATTTCTTCCAGATAGGCCTCAATAGTCGGCTGATGCTTTTTGAGCTGCGCGATGGCAAAGCGCGAGGGGGCCTCAATCGTCAGAGTGTCCTCGGTTAAACTCACAGCGCGCGATTGTCCCAGCATATTGATGAGGCGTGCATCTTGGCCGTCGCGCTGACAAAAGGCGATGGCATCTCCCAGGATGATGCTTGCTTCCTCGTCCACTGTTTCTCCCGTTCCTTAACTTTGGGCTCGCACGCGAGCGTTGCCTATTTCGGTCAGATGATATTTCTGGCCATGTTTGATTACCAAGCCGGCCTGTGCCAAGTCGTTGAGCGTTCGCGACCACGTGGGCGCTGAGTTTCCAAACGCTCGTGCCAGGTCGGTTGCGCCACACTCCTGGTTTTGAGCCAGATAGCCCAGTGCCGCTTCGCCGCGTTCGCTCACAAATACGTTTTGCTGCGGCTGTGCATATTGATTCGCCGCATTAGGATACATCATTTGAGCTGCTGGTTGTTGAGAACTCTGCATGGGCAGCAGCTGCTGTTGAAAACTTTGCGGCCACTGTTGATAAGGCTGCGGAGGCATCTGCTGGGCCCATGGGTTGTACTGCGCCTGTGGCATCTGTTGGTATGGCTGCTGGTATCCCAGCGGGTATTGCTGGGGGTATGCCTGCGCATATCCCGTTTGCGGCGCGTATTGAGCCGGATACCCTTGCGGGTTCGGTTGATAGGGCATCTGCTGTGCAGCCGATGCGCCCGCCATCTGCTGCAAGGTTCCCACATCCGGGCCCATAGCTGGCATTGCATCGGGTATGTTCTGGGGAATCGCTCCCGAGGGCGCCTGGGGCTCTTGCATGGGGGCCATACCAGGCTGCAGCATAGGAGGCATTTGCTGTTGCACCTGCTGCATTGCTGCGGGTTGCTGCGCGAAGGCGCCCGGCATGGGATATGCCTGCTGCTCTGTTTCGGGTCGCACGGCTGCCCCGCGCCCGCCAGCACGCTCGATTTCCTGCACGCGCTTGGGGTTCAGACTTACCGTCACGACGGTGCCGTTGCCCATGTTGTCCTCGATGGAGACGGCGCCGCCGGCGTTTTCCAAGTACTCCTGTACCATGGGAAACCCGGCGCCGGTACCGCGGATATACCGTTTCATCTTGCTGTTTGCGCTGGTTACGCCAAAATCGAAGGCACGCTCTTTGTCGTCGATGCCCGGACCCTGATCGGCAAAGCGGATGGTATCGCCACCGTCGAGAATCGAGATGATGGGCTCTGCAAAATGCGCATGGATAAAGTTTTCGACAATCTCGCGGATAACCATCAGCGAGATGTGTCCTCCCTGCTCTTTCATGCACTGGTAGACGGTGTTGGTTGTCTCTTCCAGGTAGGTACGGACGTCTTGCGGTTCGATGACGATGACACGCGGTGTCGACAGCATGTCATCGTAGACTGCGATGCGCGCTGCATACATGGCTTTTGGTGCTTGTGCGGTGACCTGCTCACCCTCGTTGCGTTCCTCGCGCACCCCGTTGATGTGCTCGTTGTCGGGTGCCGGATCACCGGAATCGACCATGGTGTAGAAGTCGTCAGACATGCCGCTCGCAATCTTTCAAAAGGTTTTGAACAAATAGTAGCTCACCGCGCAATGTTTCTCATCTTTCGACAAGTTTTCAAAACCTGTTGAAAACTTTGGAAAACGGACGAAAAGTTCTCAACATTCCCAACACGACCTGTTGAAAACTCGATGAAATTTCGTGAAAAGTTGCCTGCTGCCTCAAGTGCCGGTTCTGCTTATGGGGGAACCGTGTACTCTTTGCAACCTTTTACCTTTGATTTCTTGACATTTGAACATTGATTTCCCTACAATCTTCAAGCTCACGTGTCTATATCTGCGTCCGCGCCCCCGCGGACACTCGAAATGCAGCAGGAGGAACTTAAGATGAAGCGTACGTATCAGCCTAATAAGCGTAAGCGTGCCAAGACCCATGGCTTCCGTGCCCGTATGGCCACTAAGGGTGGTCGTGCCGTGCTCGCCCGTCGTCGCGCCAAGGGCCGCAAGCGTCTCACTGTCTAGCAGCGATACACACATCTCGCATGAAGACTATTAAGTCTCGGCAAGATTTCGAGCATGTGTTCAGTCAGGGGCGTCGTTTCAATCACCCTCTGATTCGAATGACCATATGTGAATCGGTTGGCGAAGGCGACTCCGGAAGGGTCGCCTTCGTTGGTGCTAAACGACTCGGTTGTGCTGTGGTGCGCAACCGATCTAAGCGTGTGATGCGCGAGGCCGCTCGCAGCTGTGGATTTCCCGTTGCGGGTTATGACATCATCTTGTTCGCGACTCCCAAGACGAGGGTTTCCTCGCCGCAGGAGATGGACAAGGCGTTGCGTTCGCTTATGAAACGCGCCGGCGTTGCCGGGGAGGAGCGATGAACAATCACGTTTTGCGACGTGTTGCCATCGCTCCTATTCGCATATATCAACAGGTTATTTCGCCCTTATTGCCTGACGCTTGCATTTATTACCCAACGTGCTCGCAATACGCTATCCAGGCGATTGAGAAGTACGGTGTTTTGAGAGGCTGCTGGCTTGCCGTGAGGCGCATCGCTCGCTGCAATCCCCTGCACGTCGGCGGTTATGACCCTGTGCCTTAGCGGGCACTCGCTATCGGAGGAAAACTTACATGTGGGATTGGATCGTTAACATCCTTTTTGAGCTGCTCAAGCTCATCCAGACCTTTGCGGTCGACTGGGGCCTGTCCATCATCATCCTGGTGGTCATCATCCGTCTGCTGCTGACGCCGCTTATGCTCAAGTCGACCAAGTCGACGGCTCGCATGCAGGTGCTGCAGCCTAAGATGCTCGAGATCCAGGAGCGCTATGCCGACGATCCCCCGCGTCAGGCCGAGGAGATGCAGAAGTTCTACAGCGAGAACAAGTTCAACCCCATGGCTGGTTGTCTGCCGCTGTTGATCCAGATGCCTGTCCTGTTCGCCCTGTTTACGCTGCTGCGTAACCTGCCGAACTACTTTAGCGACGGCACGTTCTCGTTCTTCAACATCCTGCCTGACCTTACCACCACGCCGAGCGCTTCCTTTGCCGATGGCTTTGTGGTTGCGCTGCCTGCGCTGGTTTGCCTGATTCTGTTCGCTGTCTTGACCCTGATTCCGCAGCTGTATATGTCTCGCAATCAGACTGGTCAGCAGGCCCAGAGCATGCGCATGATGGCCGTTGTCATGACCGTCATGATGCTTTGGATGGGCTGGAGCCTGCCCGTCGGCGTTCTTCTGTACTACGATGTGTCTTCTGCCTGGCAGGTTATCCAGCAGATCTTCGTGACGCAGAAGGTCATCGACAAGGCCAAGGCCGATGAGGAGGAGCGCCTCAAGAACGCTCCGCTGCAGGTCGAGGTTACCCGTCGCGAGAAGAAGCCGCGTCCGCACAAGAAGAAGTAGTCGGGATATCAATCTTATTTAGGTACCTAACTTTTGGAGTACGTTATGTCTGAAGAGATCATCGAGGATATGCTTGAGGAGGTTGCCCCGCAGATTGCGGGCGATTATCCCGAGATTGCACAGCGCTACAAGGCCGGTGAAGAGCTGACCGATGAGGAGCTCGACACCATTGCCGATGTTGCGATTTCCATTCTGCGTTCCATCCTTTCGCACTTCGATGCCGCCAACTCTCCTATTGATGAGTACGAGGGCGACGAGGGTGAGCTGATTTTGGATGTTACGGCTCCTGATCTTGCTGTTCTCATTGGTCGTCATGGTCGTACCCTTGATGCTCTTCAGGTCATGTTCTCTTTGCTGGTGAGCCGCAAGCTTGGCTTTAGGTATCCGGTTGTGGTTGATGTTGAGGGCTACAAGAGCCGTCGTCAGGATAAGGTTGCCTCTATGGCTCAGTCTGCCGCCGAGCGTGCCATCCGTACTCATAAGAGTGTTTCGCTTCCGCCTATGAATGCCTATGAGCGCCGACTGGTTCATATTGCACTCCGTGGTAATGATGCCGTCGATACCCATTCTGAGGGTTCTGACCCTGATCGCCATGTGGTGATTGTTGCTCGATAATCTACTCGAGCTTATGCTAAGGGGGCGTGGTTTCCACGTCCCCTTTTTTTTGTCAAAAGTTCTCGATACACTGATTTTTGTCAGAAAGGAGCTTCTGTTGTTTGTACTTACAGACCTGCAGGCTGACGAGATGTTAAGTCGTCTAGTCTCTTATTGCAAAGAGTATTCCTTGAATGTAGCTGATGCTGAGCTAAGGAAATGTATTCAGCATCTTGATTTGGTTCTGGAAACAAATAAGACAACCAATCTCACTCGTATTCTTAACATAGAAGACGCTGCGGTACTTCATATCCTCGACTCACTTGTTTTACTCCCTTATATCAATAAGGCTCCTGAGGGAGCTTTGCTCGATATGGGAACAGGTGCAGGCTTCCCTGGTATTCCATTAACAATAACCACGCGTCGAAAAGCTACTTATATTGACTCTGTTGGCAAGAAGGTCGATGCTGTCAATACTTTTGTTCATGCTCTTGGATTGAAGAAATGTCATGCAGTCCATGATCGCCTTGAAGAATATGCTCGAAGCCATAAGAAACAGTTCTCTATCGTAACAGCTCGCGCACTCGCCCCACTGCCGATTCTTGTTGAGTATGCGGCTCCGTTCCTCAAGGATGGAGGGCTATTTGTTATCACGAAGGGCAATCCATCTGATGAGGAGCTTACTTCCGGCATGTCAGCAGCTAAGATCTGCGGCTTCACTTTGCTTCTGAATGATGCAATCGATTTGCCTGAGGGCTTGGGCCACAGAGAGTTCATTGTTCTTAAGAAGAGTCATCCAGCATCCGTTTCATTGCCTCGTGCAAATGGCATGGCAAAGAAGAATCCGCTTGCCTAGATGTTTCACGTGAAACATAATGGATACTAACAACTTGCAGTGTTTCACGTGAAACATGGCGGTTGATATCGAATCGGAATGTTTCACGTGAAACATCCTCCGTTTGACAGCTTTAATACACACCAGGAGGGACCGTGGGATTTCGCGACGTTAAGCGTTCGAAGAGCGCAAAAGACACGCGTATTATTGCAATCATCAATCAAAAAGGCGGCGTCGGTAAGTCAACGACGGCTGTAAACCTTGCAGCACTGGGTGAACAGGGACGCAAGACACTGATTGTCGATTTTGATCCACAGGGAAACAGCACCAGTGGATTTGGAATTGAAAAAGAAGACCTTAATCAGTGCATCTATGATGCATTACTGAATGATGTGCCGGCAGAATCGCTTATTCTTGATACAAATTGCAAAAAGGTATTCGTCATTCCGGCTACAATTCAGCTCGCAGGTGCCGAAATTGAGCTCGTAAGCGCAATTGCTCGTGAAACCCGCCTTAAAGATTTGCTTGAGCCGATTCAGGACGAGTTCGATTTTATATTCATTGACTGCCCTCCTTCGCTCGGCCTGCTTACTATCAATGCTCTGACCGCAGCAGACAGCGTTTTGATTCCGATTCAGTGCGAGTATTACGCACTCGAGGGCGTTACGAAGCTACTTGAGTCAATGAAGATGGTCAAATCACGTCTGAACAAGGGCTTAGACACCTATGGCGTGCTTATGACCATGTATGACTCGCGTACTTCTCTGTCGAATCAGGTTGTTGAGGAGGTTCAGTCGTACTTTGGTGATAAGGCTTTTAAGACTCTAATTCCCCGTACCGTAAAAATCTCCGAAGCTCCGTCTTTTGGAGAACCGGTAATTACTTATGCGCCTCAAAATAAGGGTGCAAAAGCGTATATGAACCTTGCAAAAGAGGTGATCAAGCGTGCCTAGTGCAAAGAAACGTGGAGGATTGGGACGTGGACTCAATGCTTTGGTCTCAGAGGCCGAGTATGAGACCGGTAGTTCGGCTGCATCGGCTTCAAATGCCGCATCTGAAACTAAACTGCCAATTGAGGATATCGTTCCAAACCCTAATCAGCCGCGAATTCACTTTAATGAAACTGAACTTCGCGAGTTGAGCGAGTCAATCCAAGAGCATGGCGTTTTGCAGCCGCTGTTGGTTCGCAAGCATGGAAACGGCTATGAGATCATCGCTGGTGAGCGTCGTTACCAGGCGTCAAAGCTTGCTGGTCTTGAGGAGCTGCCTGTCATCATTAAAGATGTTAATGATGAAGAGATGCTGGCTCTTGCTCTTATCGAAAACCTTCAGCGTTCTGATCTGAATCCCGTCGAAGAGGCTAAGGGCTATCGCCAGCTCATTGATGCCAGCGGTATGACCCAGGAGGCATTGTCGAAGGCAGTAAGCAAATCACGCTCTGCAATTACAAATTCGCTGCGCCTTCTCGATCTCCCCGAAGTAGTTCAGCAGATGATTTTTGAGGGTAAACTTACTGCTGGTCACGCACGTGCGATTCTTGCAGTTCCCTATGAGGATGCTCGAATTCGACTTGCAGAGAAGGTTGTTGCGGAGGGTCTTTCTGTAAGAGCGACAGAAAATCTTGCTCCATTGTTTTCTGCCGGAGAGACACCTAAGACGCCGCGGCCTGCAACGCCTCAGTCTTTTAAAAAGGCTGCGCGTGTACTTCGTCAGGTATTTAATACCAACGTGCGCGTGAAAAGCTCGCGTGGAAAGAATAAGATTGAGATTGAGTTTAAAGACGAGGAAGAGCTCTCTCGTATTCTTGGTGAAATGATTCAGTTTGATCAAGGAGGCCAAGATGAGGAATAAGATTTTAACTGCGATTGCATTGGTGACGACTGTCGCGGCCGGTGCCTTTGCTGGCTATAAGATCGCGACAGACGATGAACTTCGAGGTCGTTTGCTTCGTGGTGCGCAAGATATTGTCGATACTTCCAAGAAGAAAATGGATGTTATGACAGAAGATGTTGCCATGCGCACTGCTCAGGTAACAAAAAATCCTAAGATTAATCAAGGTTGGGTTAGCAACCAATGGGAAAATGTAGGCTATTAGGTACCTAACAATTACCCTGCATATTTTGAGCGGCCCTTGTCTGATTCATGAGACAAGGGCTGCTTATTTTGTCCGTAAACAATGGGGAAGCTAGCAGCGGTCCAAAATTGAGGTCAATAAATGAAACGGCCCCTGTTGCATATCCTGCAACAGGGGCCGTCCGATGTTTCACATGAAACGTTTTGGAGTGCGACTCCCCTATGCGCTCTTCTGAACTTTGAAGCGCTGTTTCAGCTGTCCGCAAGCGGCGTCAATATCGTTACCACGGGAGTTACGAATCGTGGTCTCGATGCCACGGGACTCAAGACGACGCTGAAGATCCTCAACCTTATGAATCGGCGACGGCTTGAGCGGGCTGCCCTCGATGTCGTTAAGTTGAATCAGGTTAACGTGGCACAGCGTTCCCTCGCAGAAGTCGCAGAGTGCCTGCATCTCGGGATTCGTATCGTTGACGCCTTCGATCATGGCATACTCATAGGTCGGGCGGCGGCCAGTCTTTTCAGTGTAGAGCTGAAGCGCCTCGTGAAGGCGGAGCAGCGTGTACTTCTTAACACCGGGCATGAGCTTATTGCGCGTCGACTGGATGGCGGAATGCAGAGAGACGGCAAGCGTGAACTGCTCGGGGATGTCGGCAAATTTGCGAATACCGGGAATAACGCCGCTGGTAGAGACGGTAAGGTGACGGGCGCCGATACCGATGCCATCGGGGTCGTTGAGGATGCGCAGTGCCTTGAGAACCTCGTCGTAGTTGGCAAACGGCTCGCCCTGGCCCATGAAGAGAACGCTCGTGGCACGCTCGCCAAAGTCGTTGGATACATGAAGTACCTGGTCGACGACCTCTTGAGCGGTCAGAGAGCGCTTGAGGCCGTTGAGACCGGTAGCGCAAAAGGCACAGCCCATGCCACAGCCTGCCTGGGTGGAAACGCAGACGGAAAGCTTGTTACGACGGGGCATACCGACCGTCTCGACGGAAATGCCGTCGTGGTACTCGAGCAGATACTTGCGAGAGCCATCTTTGGAAACCTGCTTGGTGAGTTCAGTCGGCGTGTCAAAGGCAAAAGCCTCTTTAAGCTGCTCGCGGAAAGCTTTGGGAAGGTTGGTCATGTCGTCAAACGAACAAACGTTCTTCTCAAAGACCCATTCGATGAGCTGCTTTGCGCGGAAGGCGGGCTGGCCAAGTTCGGCCACGAGCTCGCGAATATCGTTTTGGCTCAAGTCGCGAATGTCCTGAGATTTAGTCCTGGGATTCATGGAAGCCTTTCGATTTTGGGGAAACGTAGAGGGTATCGCTACAATATGGTATCAGCTGCAGAAATTATAGAGGAGGAGTCTGCCCATGCCGGGTAAAAGCCTAGAGAACATGCACGTAGCGGTCTTGGCGGGCGGTCATTCCGCTGAGCGCGAGATCTCGCTCAATTCGGGAAAGAACGTCGTGGTGGCACTGAAGGAAGCCGGCTACACCTCGGTGGAGCTGCTCGACACGGCCGCCGATGACTTTATGGTAACCATGGCGACCGGCGGTTTCGACGTGGCATTTATCGCCATGCACGGTGCCGGCGGCGAGGATGGCGCCATGCAGGGCGCCATGGAGACCCTGGGTATCCCCTACACGGCCTCGGGCGTGCTTGCCAGCGCCTGCGGTGCCGACAAGGAGGTCTCTAAGCTCCTGTACGCCAAGGCGGGCATTCCCATTGCCCCCGGCCTTGCGCTCGAGGTGGGCGATGAAGTCGATATCGATCATATCGTCGAGGTTTGTGGCGAGCGCTGCTTTGTGAAGCCGGCCGTCAACGGTTCCAGCTATGGCATTTCCCTGGTCCATGAGCCCTCCGAGCTGCCCGGGGCAATCGCCAAGGCGTTTGAGTACGGCGACAAAGTGCTGGTCGAGAAGTGCATCGAGGGTACCGAGATCACCGTTGGCGTATACGGCGAGGATGACGTGCGCGCCCTGCCGATTGTCGAGATTCGCAAGCCCGAGGACTGCGAGTTCTACGATCTGGACGTGAAATATGTCGACCCTACGGACATCCATCGCATTCCGGCGCAGATTTCACCCGAGAACTACGCTCGTGCCCAGGAGCTTGCCTGTGCCGCTCACAAGGCCCTCGGTTGCCTGGGCATCTCGCGCAGCGATTTTATCGTGAGCGAGGACGGCCCCGTTATCCTCGAGACCAATACCATTCCCGGCATGACCGATACGTCGCTGTATCCGGATGAGATCCGCCACACCGACGACATGACGTTCCCGCAGGTCTGTGACAGCCTGATCCGTATGGGTCTTCGTCGAGCGGGCATTGCATGCTAATCGAGGACGCGGTTTCGTCAGGAACGCCGCAGTTTGTCATCGACTCCTATGCCACGCTCGCCGAGCGCGCCAAAACCCAATCGTTTGGCCTCATCGAGGAAGACGTTATCGTCCTCGATACCGAGACCACAGGTCTTTCGGTGCAGGACAATGAACTTATCGAGATCTCGGCGGCCCGCCTTTCTGGCCGCGAGGTTGTCGATCGCTTCGATACCTTCGTGCATCCCAAGCAGCTGATTCCCGCCGAGATTACCGAGCTCACGAGCATTACAAATGCCGATGTGGCAGATGCCCCATCGGCCGTTGAGGCCGTGGCCGCTCTCGCCGAATTTGTCGGTGGCTGCCCGGTGATTGCGCATAACGCCACCTTCGACCGTTCGTTTATCGAGTCGGTCAAGGGTGGTGTAAACGTCAGTGACATCTGGATCGATTCGCTGGCACTGTCGCGCATCGCGCTTCCGCGCCTGGCCTCGCATAAGCTGTCTTTCATGGCCGACCTGTTTGGCTGCGACTCGGTGTCGCACCGCGCCAACGCCGATGTCGACGCCCTGTGTGGTGTGTGGCGTGTGTTGCTCGTGGCGCTCACCGACTTGCCCCAGGGCTTAATGGCGCGCCTGGCCGACATGCACCCCGACGTACCCTGGTCCTATCGTCCCATCTTCTCGTTCTTGGCGGGACAGAACCCAGGTTCCATCTTCTCTCTCAGCGCCGCCCGCGCCGACGTACTCAAGGCCGATCGGGCCGATGATCGCGTTGATGCGGACGAGCTACCGGTCCTTAAGATGCCGAGTCGCGAGGAAATCGAGGCGGACTATGCCCCGGGCGGCCTGGTTAATCGCATGTATCCCACGTACGAGCCGCGCGATGAGCAGATCGCGATGGCACTCGAGGTCCGTGACGCACTCGTTACGGGAACGCATCGCGTGATTGAGGCGGGCACAGGCGTCGGTAAATCGATGGCCTATCTGGTGCCTTTTGCCGAGGCTGCGCGCCGCAACAACATCACGGTTGGTATCGCGACTAAATCGAATAATCTCGCCGACCAGCTCATGTATCATGAGCTGCCCAAACTTGCCGAGCAGCTGGACGGAGGCCTATCGTTTTGCGCTCTCAAGGGCTATGACCACTATCCATGCTTGCGTAAGCTTGAGCGCATGAGCCGTGGCCAAGTCGAGATTACGACTAAGCGTGATCCTGCCGACACGCTTACGGCAGTCGCGGTCATCATGGCGTACGTGTGTCAGTCGGCCGATGGCGACCTCGATTCGCTCGGCATTCGCTGGCGCAGCGTCAACCGTCCCGACTTTACGACGGCGTCGCGCGAGTGCGCCCGTCGCCTCTGCCCGTTTTTCCCCGATAAATGCCTGGTCCACGGCGCCCGCCGCCGCGCGGCGCATGCCGATGTGGTGGTCACCAACCATTCCCTGTTGTTCCGCAATGTTGCGGCCGAGGGCAGAATCTTGCCTCCGATTCGTCACTGGGTGATCGATGAGGCCCACTCCATCGAGCGCGAGGCACGCCGTCAATGGGCGCGCGTGGTGTCGGCGGATGAATCGCGCGTTCTGTTTGAGCGCCTGGGCGGCTCGAGCACCGGTGCGCTGAGCCAGGTTTCCCGCGATTTGGCAACCTCGGAGGGCTCTACGCTCTACCTGGGTCTTACCGCCAAGGCGACGTCGACGGTTGTACGTGCGAGCATGGCGATTGCCGATGTGTTTGACGGTGTTCGCGAGCTTGGCCGCCGTGCCCGCGGGGGCTATGACAATGCGAACCTATGGATCGGCCCCGAGCTGCGCGAATCTGACGACTGGCATGATTTCTTACAGTCGGCCTACACAGCCATCGACGCATTGGAACAAGCTGACAAAAGCGTCGAGGCGCTGGTGCAAGCCGTTGCCGCCGACAAGCCCGAGGTTGTTGTCGACCTGGGTGATATCTCGCGCCGCCTACACGAGTTGGCCGAGAACCTCAAACTCATCATTGACGGTACCGATGAGCACTACGTGTACTCGCTGCAAGTCAATCGCAGATTGCGCGCCGGCGGCGAGTCGATGACCGCGGAGCGCATCGATATTGGCGAGGCCTTGGCAACCGAGTGGCTGCCCGAGGTCCACACGGCTATCTTTGCATCGGCGACCATGACGGTTTCCAAGAGCTTTGAGCACTTTAACCACGCCGTCGGCCTCGATCGCATCAGTGCCTCGACATCCTCATCGCTGCACTTGGATTCGAGCTACGACTTCGATTCGAATATGGCCGTGGTCGTGGCTGGGGATATTCCCGATCCGCGCGATCGTGAGAGCTATCTTTCGGCGCTCGAGCGTGTGCTGGTCGACGCTCACCTTGCTATGGGCGGCTCGGTGCTCACACTGTTCACCAATCGGCGCGACATGGAAGACCTATACGCCCGCGTTGAGCCCAAGATGGCCCGTGCGGGTCTGGAACTCAACTGCCAGCAGCGCAACTCGTCCCCTCGCCGTCTGCGCGATCGCTTTATCAACGAACCGACCTCGTCGCTCTTTGCGCTTAAGGCCTTTTGGGAAGGGTTTGACGCCAGCGGCGAGACGCTGCGCTGCGTCATCATCCCCAAGCTGCCGTTCTCGAGCCCCACAGACCCGCTCTCATGCGAGCGCAATCTGCGCGAAGACCGCGCTTGGGCGCGCTATTCGCTGCCCGAGGCTGTGCTCGAAGTTAAGCAGGCAGCCGGTCGCCTCATTCGCTCATCGACTGATTGCGGTGTGCTGATTCTGGCCGACCCGCGCCTAGTGACGAAGGGCTACGGAAAGAAGTTCTTAACGTCGCTGCCCACGAGCTCCTACCAGTGCATCGAATCGGCGCAGATTGGTCACTATCTGCAACTGTGGCGCGCACGCCACGAGCGGCGCCGCTAAAGCGGACAGACGAGGGATTTTGCCATATCGCACAGACGCTCTGACCGGGCGGGATCATCCAAGATACGGATGGCCCCGCCCGCTGCGATTACCTGGCTCAGTAGCCAACGCTCGGAGCCGTAATGCACGGTTACCGTTGCCATGTCTGCCCCGCTGCGCTCGATTAGGGTGATGCCAGCCCAGTCCAGATGCTCCGCCATATCGAATGGCATCAAGAGCTTTGCGCTACGCTGCGTCCGGGCAAGGGAATCGTGGAGGGATGCGACGCCCGGTGTGTGAGGCACGACGGAGTCTTCCGTCAAGGTGAGTTCCTCGATTTTATCCATGCGATAGGTGCGCTGCTCATCGACTGCGATGTCCCAGGCAATCAGGTATGTTTGGTCGCCGTTTACCGTAATGCGCAAGGGGTCGACCAGACGCTCGCGTGGCCGCGCATCGTCCATCGAGCGATAGGAGATGCGGCAGCGAACGCCGTCCCGAATGGCGCAGCTCAGCTGCTGCCAGTGCGATCCGTGGGCGACGGTGTCAAAGACGCGCTGGTTGTAGCCGAGCTCTTTGGGAAGAAGGGCGCGCCGTATTCGAGCCGCCGCTTGGGGTTCGATTCCCAATGATTCAAGTTCATGGTTGAGCACAGCGCCCTCGGCGGCACTCAGACGCAGCGGTAGCACGCGCCCCGCATCACCGGTGAGGACCACGCACTCGCCGCGGCGTTCGCAGATAATACGTGCGCCCGATTCTCGGTCCGCAAGCGTCGAGACGATCTCGAGAATCTCGTCGAGCGATGCCCCCGTGATATCAAAGCGGCTGCAAAGCTCGTCTCGTGTCATGCCATTCTCGCCGGCGGCGTAGAGGGCCTCCATGATGTCGATGGCGCGCGAGAGTCTTTGCTCGCTGGTGAGTTTACGCACGGGCATGCTCGTGCACCGTCCTTTCGATGAGGTGATTCCACGCCTGCTTGAGAGAATCGGGGGCGACGGGCCTCATGCCATCCATGGCATGGGCCATGCAAAACGAGGCTGCGGCTTCAAGGTCGCGCACGTCAACGGTCCAGGTCCATCCCGAATCGGTGTGTGCGAGCTCACCTCGCCCGCGTGTGAGACCGCTGATCATATCGGCCTGCGCTTCACGCGCGAACGAGAACGTAGCCGCAACGGGTGGGCGGTCGGCAAAATCGAACTCAAAGAATAAATAATCGTTGAGGTTGAAATCCGCAGGGATGGCGTAGGCCTTCGAAGGTCTCCAGGCGCGAACGATACGGTCGCAGCGGAATGTCCTGATGTCGTCGGTGGCATTGTCGAGGCCGCAGAAGTATGCCACGCCCTCGCGCTCGAACATGCCGTAGACGCAAACGGTCCGCTCGCGTTGCTCGCCGCGTCCGTTTTGGTACAAAAAGCGCAGCGTGCAACGCTCGGCAAAGGCACTCCATACCGCATCGACGGCGGGAGAGCGGCGGATAGGTGCCTCTCCTGTCGTCGACATGCCGGTGAGGTAGGCAATCTTGGAGCGAATGTCGGCAAGTGGCGCGGCAAAGGTGGATGAGCCTGCCGCGAGTGTCTGGTCGATGGCATTGAGCAGGATGTCGGCATCGTCTGCGGTGATGAGGCCGCCCGCGGCAAACGTGTGTTCTCGGTCGATCGTCCAGGCGCTCTCCTCGGTTTCCTGCGCTCCGGCAGCACGAACCTCCCTGATAACGATGCCGCGTTCGAGCAGCTTGTCGCGATCGCGGCGGAACTTACGCTTGTCTGAGTCGATATTGCCCGAGCCGTATCCCAAATCGGAATCCAGGACGATTTGCTCGGTCGTCAGCGGTTCGGGAGAACTGTTGAGTACAAAGAAAAGGTTGAGGATGCGCTGAGCCGTTTTATCGAAACCGGGCTCGGGTGTCCCCTTTTTAATTGTCGCGGTCGCGTCGCTTGCCGTCATAGAATCCTCGCATGAGAAGGTCGTTTGATGCCATGATTTTAGTCCGATATGGAGATTAGGCTATATCCTTGTCCGCTCGCGGCGTTAAGATGGCCCGAATTCGGTCGTTTGCGCTCGCTCGGGGTATACTTTCGACTATATACGGTTCTAATGTGCATGCATTGGGCCTATTTGTCGGATTATGGATGTGGAGCGCACATGGCGAACACCCAGAACTATATTAATCACCTGCTGCAGAACACCGGCATTACGCCGGCGTGCAGCGAAGAAGA
Organism: uncultured Collinsella sp.; assembly: GCA_900546105.1. Taxonomy (GTDB): domain Bacteria; phylum Actinomycetota; class Coriobacteriia; order Coriobacteriales; family Coriobacteriaceae; genus Collinsella. Next base: position 1,216 of record URBP01000043.1, on the reverse strand, counting down.
GCGCCTGGCTGCCGAGGATATCGCTCAGATTTTCCGCAACCACGGCTTTGACCCCGAGGTACAGGAATTTAATGCTCCCGCGCCCAGCAGGTTGGCGTTTGCCGTTACCGGTATTCTGGCGTTTGCCGGCGCCCTGCTGATGGGCGTCGGCGGCGGTATCGGCTTGGTCGGCACCTTGCTGGCCATTGTCGGTTCCGTGCTCTACGTGCTCGAGCGCACGGGGCATCCCGTGGTTTCGCGCCTGGGAAAGACCGGTGTGAGCCAAAATGTCATCGCCTATCACAAGGCCTCGGGCCCGCTTGCGTCTCCGCGCAACCGCCCGGTCGTCGTGGTGGCGCACTATGATTCCCCCCGTGCCGAGCTCCTTGCTCGCGAGCCCTACGCTCCGTATCGCGCGCTCATCGCCAAGCTCCTGCCTGTTGCCACGATCGCGCCCGCGGCTGTTGCCATCCTGCGTATCCTGCCGCTTCCCGGCGTGCTCAAGGTGCTGCTGTGGGTTGTCGCGATTCTGGCCTCCCTTGTGGCACTGGCCAACGCCGCCAATATCATCTCCAACCGTTTTGTGCTTCCCTACACGTCTGGCGCGGTGTGCAACAAGTCCTCTGTTGCCGCCATGCTCGGTGTCATGGACAACGTTGCCCCCTATCAGGGCGAAAACGAGTTCCCCGACGACATTCCATTCGATACCTATTTTGGCGAGCAGAAGCGCCGCGCCGAGGAAATGGCGCGCGCGGCGGCCGAGTATGCCGAGGCCCAGCAACAAAACGATTACGGCAACACCATTGAATATGAGGAACCTTCCTACGACGAGGACGAGTTTGGCCAGCCGGTGGCGCCCGACGATGTACCCGAGCAGGACGAGGCTTTTGATGGACAGATCGATGGTTTTGAGGGTGCCTCTGCCGACGAGACGCTGATCGGCGTTATCGCGCCCGAGGCTCAAGACCAGACTGTCCAGGCTGAAGTGTCCACCGAGGAAAAGTCCACCGCCGAGCCCGCGGAGGAGCCCACGGTGGGCGAAGTCGCCGAGCCCGAGCCCAAGCTCTATCGCAATGCCGCCGGCAATGTCCGCTTTGGTTCGGATGCCATCCGTGCGCTCGGCATGCTTCCCGAGTCCTGCACGCTTGATTACGAAGAGGGCGAGGAGCCGACGTTTGAGCCGGAGCCTGCTCCCGTTGCACAGGAGCCTGCGCCGGCGGCCAATACGGCTGTTGCT
>URBP01000042.1 GCA_900546105.1 uncultured Collinsella sp. | reverse complement strand
TAGTCTAGGTCAATAAACTTGGTGCTTAGGATCTTGCCGTCTTTTACTAGCATTCTGGCCATGGTGGGGCCTCGGGTGCCTCTGGGATAGCTGGCGCTGCCCGGGTTGAGAACCAAGCAGCGGCCTACTTGGGCTTCTTTGGTTACGTGGGTGTGGCCGTTGATGGCTACGTCTACGGATCCCACCGGAAGGTCTTCGCGGTAGTGGGCTACGGCGAATTTGAGGCCTTCGTAGGTAAAGAGCGCAAGACGGTCTACATCGGGGCCGTAGTCGCGGTAGTAATCGTTGTTGCCCAATACGGCCCGCACAGGGGCGATGGTGCACAGGTGCTCGTAGTCCATCTCTGACGTGAGGTCGCCGGCGTGGATGATCAGGTCTGCGCCCTCAAGCTCATCCAAGAGCGCAGGCGATAAATAGCCGTGGGTGTCCGAGATGATGTCGATACGCTTGGCGCTTGCACTGTTCATGGGATCCCTTCCGCAAAAAACGATTCGGCAGATACATACAAAAAAGGCCCCACGGCTCCGCAGACGATGGGTCTACAGGGCTGCGGGGCCAGTGTGCTAGAGACTCAAGGCCTTCTTGAGCGGCACGACGCGGCGGCGCGAAACCGGCACGCGTTCGTCGACGCCCGTAATGCCCAGCTGGATGGCGCCCGAGGGCACCGTCTCGACGTCCGTAACGCACGCCAAGTTGACGATATAGCGGCGGTGAACACGGAAGAAGCCAAAGTCGCAGAGCTTGGCCTCAAACTGCGCCAGCGAGGTCGTCGACAAAAAGCGATCATCGACGGTATAGATGCAGGAGTAATCGTCCTTGGCCATGATAAAGCGAATGTCGTCCACGGGAATGAGCACCTTGCGGCCGCCCTTTTCCACCGGGATACGCTCGATGGTCACTTTGCTGTCCGTAACCGGCTTGGCGCGTTGCATGACCTTCTCGATCGCGCGATCCAAGCGAGCTTCCTCGACAGGCTTCATCAGATAATCGACGGCATCGACGTCGAATGCCTCGACCGCATGGTCGCTATACGCAGTCACAAACACGATCGCCGGCGGATTTTTGAGCTTATGCAGCGCCTCGGCAAGTTGCAGGCCCGAGGCACCGGGCATCGAGATATCGAGAAACACGACATCCACGCGACTTTCCATAAGCATCTCGATGGCGGAGCGGACGCTCGACGCCTCCGTGATCGTGCCGATCTTGCCCGTTTGCTCGAGCAAGAAGCGAAGCTCCGAGCGAGCCGGCGCTTCATCATCCACAATCATCGCACGCAGCATAGGGATAAAACCTTTCGTCAACTAACTACGCCGGGCATCCGTCGCATGACGTTGAGCCCGTAGCCTTTTATTTTACTCTTGAATGTCAAAGATGCTCTCTGACAAATCAAGATGAAGAAGCACTTTGGTGCCCTTGCCCGGCGCCGATTCGACACGCGTATAGGAGTGCGGCCCAAAAAAGCGATGGATGCGCTCCGAAATATTGTGCATGGCCACACCGGCGCCGCCACCCTGGGGAGAGCTGGCGTCGGGACGGGCAGAGCGCTCGTCAAACAGTCTGGCGGCGGTACCCTCATCCATGCCCACGCCATTATCGGCCACGGCAATCAAGATTGCATCCTCGCCGTCTTGGTGAACGGTCACGTCGATCCTCAGGGCGTCGTCATCGCCCATACCATGACGCACGGCGTTCTCGACAATCGGCTGGATCACGAACGCCGGCACCAGCGTATCTTCCACGTCCTCGGACACATCGAACGTCGCAAGCACGCGGTCCTCGCCAAAGCGGGCCTTCTCAAAGGTAAGGTAGCGCTTGGTCTGTGCGACCTCGCGCGAGACCGGAATAAGCGATCCCGAGTTGTCGAGCGTGGCACGATAGAACGATGAGAACTCACGAAGCAGTTCGCGGGCCCGCAGCGGGTCGGTGCGCGTAAACGATGCAATGGTGTTCAGCGTGTTGAACAGGAAGTGCGGGTTAATCTGCGCCTGCAGCGCACGCACCTCGGCGCGCGCTGTGAGTTCCTTTTGCACCTCGAGCTCGTGGATGGCGAGCTGTGTGGACAAGATCTCGGCAAAGCCCGAGGCAAGCGCGTACTGGGTACGGTCGACGGCGCGCGGGGTCTTGTAGTAGAACTTGAGCGTACCGACGGTACGATCGCCCACCTTGATGGGGGCGATAATGCCGGCGGGGACTTGGTTGTGCGAGCCGTCCGAGCCCACGACATCCACCATACGGTTGAACGACTGCACGATGCCATGTTCGATAACGTAGCGTGTGGCAAGCGTGTGGATGGGAGTATCGGGCAGCAGTTTTTCCTCAAACTCGCCCGCGCAGGCAAGCACGTTGCCCTCGTCGGTGATGGCCACCGTCATGGCGCGCGTCTCGGGCAAAATGCGCCGGCACACCAAACGCGCCGACTCCTGCGTCAGACCGCCCTTAATGTCCTCGAGCATGGCCGAGGCCACCGAGAGCGTCTCCTCGGTGTACTGGGAGCGCACCGAATCGGGATTGAGCGTCAAAAAGATAAAGATGCACAGAAAGATGCACAGCAGCGCGCAGGCAATCACCGTGGCGATCGGCTCGATACCGGTCACCAAGGCAAAAATAAAGTACACCAGCACGCAAATGGCGCAGGCAACGGCAATGATGCGAAAGATTGATATTGAACTATCGCGCTGGGCGCGGCGGTCGATCATTCGGCCCCCTCCAGGATACTGATCAGTTGTGCGTCACGCCAAAGCCCGTCCATGATCTTGGGCCAAAAGCTCTGGAAACGCAGATAGCTTGCAGCGTTTTGGCGCGCATAGGCCTTTGCCTCGTCGATACCATGGCGCCAGATGCGCAGGTAGCCCTCATGCTCGCGGGTAAACACGCTGCGGACCATAGCGGTCTTGCGCACGCGGTCGTCGAGCTCGCGCGAAATCCACGGGCCCGGGTAGGGCATGAGCGATGCCGCCGTAACGGGGATGAGCTCCTTTTGATGCGCGGCGAACGTCAACTTGGCCCGTTCGTAGTACCAACGGTATACATCCTGCATAAAGCGCGGTGAGCGCTTTTCGGACTCCGGAGGCAGATGGCGCACGGTCCACTCGTTATCAAACCACACGTCGTAGCCAAACATACGCATGTTAAAGAGGTAATCCAAGTCCTCGCCGCGGGTGATAAACGGGTCAAAGGCCACACGCGTAAAGGCGCGGGCGTGCAGGGCCATCAGGCCGCCGCACACGTAGTTGGAGCGCGAGATGCGGGTGCCCGAGAGCGCCTTTTTCATCCAACGGTTGAACTCGATGCGCTTGGTCCACCAACGATGGCAGATGCCCGCCTTGTCCGTGGGAGCCAGCGGCGAGCCGTCGCGATCGTAGAAATAGCCGCTCTTGACCAAGATCGGCAAGCCCTGACGCGTCTGCTGCCCCAACGCATAGGTCGCGCGCTTCATAAAGTCGGCGTCGATGACAGTCTCATCGTCATCCAAAAAGATAACCGCGTCATGCCCCAGCACAGCGGCACAGGCTAGCCCCATGTTGCGGATGGCACCGTAGCCTCGCAGGCTCACGCACTCGCCCGAACCCTTGGGCGCGATCTGAGCAACCCGGTCTGCGATGCGCGAGGCCTGGGTGTTGGTGACAACGGTGACCTTGAGCGTGGGATGCGCATTAACGATTTCGTGCACGCGATGGGATACGTCGGGCGTGACAGAAACCGGACAGACCACCAAGAGAATGATGCGCGGAATGTCGCGCACCTGTTCGAGTGAAGTCAGGCAGCGATCGAGTTCCGGGTTGGCGGCGTTGAGCGACGTCGAGTGATCGTAGGTGCCGGGAGCGTTTGCTTGGGTATCATCGCCCGCCCAATATGTTGGGATCACAACCGTGGCGTTCATACCTTTACCCTCCCTGCAACACAAAAACGGGACGCCGCCAAACACAGGCGACGCCCCGCGACCTAGCTGATTCCATCATACCCACTTGGACAAATCATTGCTCGCAAGTCGCAATGTTTATTGCGGATAACCCCAAAAGAGTACCGTGGACAGGCACAATAGCCGCTCGCTCCTATGCGGCATGCCCTGCCGCCCGAGTCATGCGGGACAAGCGGACCAGCAGCATAAAGCCCACCACCAGCAGCACGCCGATAGACAGGACGCCCAGCGAGGGGTTGCCGGTCAGCGAGGTGACGACCGACACCAGGAAGGTGCCCATAACGCTTGCATAACGACCAAAGATGTCAAAGAAGCCGTAGTACTCGTTGGACTTTTCCTTGGGGATAATGCGGCCAAAGTAGCTACGGCTGAGCGCCTGCACACCGCCCTGGAACAGGCCGACCATAATGGCAAGCACCCAGAATTCAAAGGCGGTCTTTAGGAAGAACGCGGCGAACAGCACAATCCCCATGTAGGCGGCGACCGCCACCAGGATCATGTTGAGCGTGCCCACGCGTCCGGCGAGCTTGCCGTAAATGATGGCAGACGGAAAAGCAACAAACTGCGTGACGAGCAGCGCCAGGACCAGCTGCGTCGAATCGATGCCCAAGGCCGATCCGTAACTGGTGGCCATAGAAATGACCGTGTGCACACCGTCGATATAGAAGAAGAACGCGATCATGTAGACCAGCACGGTCTTGTTGTGGGCGATCTCGCGCATGGTGTGTCCGACCTCGGAGAACACACCGCCCACGATGTGGCCGATGGTGTCCTCGGGACCACGCTCGCGACCGTACTTTTGCTTATAGGTGCGAATGAGCGGCAGGGTAAAGATGAGCCACCAGGCACCAGTGATGATAAACGACAGACGCGTTGCCAGCATGGTGGGGACACCAAGAGCGGGACCACCCATGATAAGCGCCAGGCAGATGATGAACGGCACGGTGGAACCGATGTAGCCCCAGGCATAGCCCGAGCTGGACACGACGTCCATGCGCTCGTCGGTGGTAATGTCGGGCAGCATGGCGTCGTAGAACGTCATAGAAGAGTTGAGGCCGATGGTGCACAGCACGTACACAGTCAAAAATGCCATGGCGGACATTGGGATAGCCTGCGCCAGGCAAAGAACCAGGCCCGTGAGGAAGAAGCCCAAGAAGAACTTGATCTTGTTGCCGGCGTAATCGGCAAGCGCGCCCAGAATGGGCATGAGCATGGCAATGACCAGCGAGGCAATCGTCTGCGCGTTGCCCCAAGCGACCACCAGGTCTGCCGAGGAAGCGCCGGTATTGATGGCGTTAAAGTAGATGGGCACCACCGAGGTATTGAGCAGCACGAGGGCCGAGTTTCCCACATCGTACATGACCCAGTTACGCTCGAGCTTGGTGTATTTCATGGACAGGGACCCTTCGTATTCGCCCGATATGCAGCTAGTTCATCGTACCCCAATTGCACGGAGGCGCCGGTAAGGATTCGGCAAAGAGACAGGAGCGGACCCTACTCCTCGCGGTCGAACTCCTCGTCGGTGCCGAGCACGCGGCCGCTGTAGTTGACGTGACCGGTCACGGCCTCCATGTCACCGGTCTCGATAAAACGCGCGACCGTGCACTCGTAATCGACCAGCGCGCGATCAAAGACCTCGGGGAAACTCTCGTTCGAGACCTCGTCGGTAAAGGGATTCTTCCATGTCAGATGGCCCAGGTTACCGGTGCGCTCGGGCAGCTCCGTCGTCACGCGATGGGCAAGGCCGTCGAGCAGCGAGTAGTCGTGCACCAACCCCTCAACCAGCGAGATCGCGCGCGTCTTTACGGAGCCGGCCGGCTCAATCGCACGGTAAAGTCGCTGCATATTGGCAACGGCAGCACCGTACTCCCCCGCCGGAATGTCAATGCCGTACACGCGTCCGGCAACATAGCTCATCAGCACGCCGGCCACGCGACTGATGCGATCGGTGGTGACGATCTCGCCCGCCGGCGGGTAATCGTCGACCGTAGCGCCATCGCGCTTAAGCTGCAGCATCAGTACATCCAGGTCGCTCTCGATCACGGCATGGACCTGACTGCTCGAATCCTCAAGCTCTGAATCGGACTCCACGATGCCAAACTGCTGCTCATAGACAAAGGGGTGGGCGTTGCGGTCGAGCACGTAATGAGACAGCAGACCCAGCGCAAAGGCGCGACCCAAGCTGGCGTCGCGCGGCAGCAGATGCGACACGCCGTCGCGCAGGCACGCGAACTGGCGAGACATGCGCGAGCGATGCATGACCTGCGCCAGCAGCGTGCAGTCGGAAACACGCGGTGTCAGAATGTGAAAGAAAAACGGGTCGGGGCCTTGGTTGCCCAAGATAAAGGCAATGCGCTCTTCATCGGACGTGATGACGCCCTGCGGAAGACGGTCGATGCTTTCCTCGCCAAACAGATGATGGGTGATAAGCGCGGGCATAATGATCCTTTCGATTTCATTCGATGCCACCCATTATGCCCACCGCGCGCCCATGCCAAACCTGCGATGGTAAACGACAGCACGCAGACCGTCTACGCAAGCCCCAAGTGTGCTTTAACCTCGGCAGCGCGACGGCGGGACACGGGCACCGTCGAACTCGCGCGGTCGAGCCTGAGCTCCATCAGCCCCGTGGAGCCAATCTCAACATTGTGCACGTCTTCCAAATTGACCAGGTAGCTGCGATGAACGCGAATAAAGCCCTCGGAGTCCAAGCGACGCTCGAGCGAAGAGATCGACTCATTGATCAGGTACGTTCCCTCGGCGCAGATGGCGTTGCAAAAATCGGCGCGCGCCTCAAAGTAGCAGACGTCTGCGACGGGAATGAACACCTTTTTGCCCCCGCGGTCCACCGTCAGACGCAAAGGCTGGCGCGGAGCGTGGATAACACGACGGACACCCAAGGCCGCCTCGATCTTGTCGAGTGCCTTTGACAGGCGTGCGTCCTCAACCGGCTTGACGACATAATCGACGGCATCGAGGTTATAGGCATCAGCCGCATACTCGGCAAATGCCGTCACAAACACCACGACCGGCGGCGTCTTTAGGTTCTGCAGCGTCTCGGCAAGCTCAATTCCCGAGCGACCGGGCATGGTAATGTCTAAAAACAACACGTCGGGCTTGTTCGACAGAATCGACTCCACGGCTTCGGTGACATTGCCCGCCTCGGCAATCTGGCCCACACGCGTATCCTTTTCCAACAGATAGCGTAGCTCAGCCCTAATTGGGGGCTCGTCATCAACCACCAAGATGTTCCAGCCTTCGGACATATGTGCTTCCCCTCTTTTTCTCTCAATCCAACCGCGTGCTACGCCGTCAACGGCGCCGGCTCATGCGGCTCGCCGTTCAGCTCGACGATGACCTGCGTTCCCACGCCCTCCTGGGACTTCACGCGCATGCCGGAATCTTCTCCGTAAAAGAAATGGATGCGCTGAAGCACGTTAAAGAGCGCCAGGCCGCAACCTCGCTTGACGGAGCCGTCGGCGGTAATGCTCTCGGGCCCCTCTCGGCGATGTTGCTCAAACAGATGCGCGCAGACCTCTTCGCTCATACCGATGCCGTCGTCCTCGACGATGATCTCCAAACCGTCATCGGTCTCGAAAGCCCTAACATGAATAGAAAGCGGCTCGGTCTCGCGCTGCGCGTGCTTGATGCAGTTTTCGAGCAACGGCTGCAAGATAAACGGCGGCACCATGCAATCGCGCACCTCAAAGTCGATATCGACCGAGACGCGCAGACGGCCGTCGCCATAACGAGCCTGCATAAGATTGATATAGCGAGTGCCCTGTTCCACCTCGTGCTCGAGCGTTGTGAGGGTATCGGAATCAGAAAGCGTCTGACGGTAGTAGTTGGAGAAGTCGATCAGCAGCGATCGCGCCTTGTCGGGCTCGGTTCGAACGAGCGACACGATCGTGCTAATGGTATTGAATAGAAAATGAGGATCGACCTGCGATTGCAAGGCGCGCAGCTCCACGCGGGCCGTAAGCTCGTCCTGGCGCTCGAGCTCAAAGCTTGCAAGCTGCGTGGAAATGAGGTCGGCAAAGCCCGAGGCAAGCGCCGTCTGGCGCATATCGATGCTGCTCAGACGGGGATAATACAGCTCGAGCGTGCCCACGCAATGCCCGCGCACGGTAAGCGGTGCGACAATACCGGCGCGCAGGCGTGGAAAGTAGCCACCTGTCTCGGTCGAGGCATCGCGCGAGAACACGCTTTGCTCACCGCTGTTGATCACGTTGAGCGTAGTCCGCAGCACCACCGGGGTGCCCGCTGGGCATTTTGCCGAGTCCTCGCCCCAGCTTGCCAACACCTGCTTGCCGTCGGTAAAGCAGATGGCGGAGGCGATAGTTTCGGACAGGATGATCTTAGAGGCGCCCAGGGCAGCTTCGGGCGTAAGGCCGCGCGACGTGTAGGCGAATATTTTTGAAGCGATGGCGAGCGTGCGGTCGGTTGCGCTCGATGTGAGGTCGTCGGGAACGACAAAGACGTACGAGAAGAAGAAGCACAGCATGACCAAGCCGGCAATGACGACAACGGCCGGAACGGGATTGGGATTATCGGTTAGATCCCAGATGAGCAGCAGGATAAGCAGCGGAACGACAATACCGAGCAAGATGGCTTGAACCACATGCTGAGCGGTACGAAAGACCTTGGTAGAGTTGTAGCTCTTGCCCAGAATCAGCCTATTGAGATCCACCGTCATCTCCTTCTTACCGACGCACCCCATAGCAATAAAGAGGGCCGCAAGCGACCCTCTCCATTGCATTATGCAATCAAATACTGTGTTTTACATCAAGCCATCGATGAACGGTAGCTTAGGCGCTGTACTTGTTTGCCTCGCCGAAGGTGCCGCCCTCGACAATCCAGCCGTCCTTCATGATGACGTTCATGTTGTCGGTGTTGAGCACGTGGATGTCGGCGGCGACGTCACCGTTGACGACCAGCAGGTCGGCGCACTTGCCGGCCTCGATGGAACCGGTCTCGTCCTCGATGTGGCACATCTTGGCACCGTTGAGAGTGGCACAGGTGATGGTCTCGACCGGGGTGAAGCCGATCTTGTCGACGAACTCGTACATCTCCTCGATGGAGCAGGTGCCGTACGGGGTGACGAAGGAGAAGGAATCGGAGCCGATCGTCATGACGACGCCGCGCTTCTTGGCCTCGCGCAGGCAGTCGTAGTTGCGCTGCAGCTCCTTCTCGACCAGGGTGCCCTCGTACTTGTCGTGCAGCTCGGGGACGTAGACGGGCGGATAGGTGGCGTACCAGGTGGGCAGGAAGGCGATCGTCGGGGTGAAGAAGGTGCCCTGCTCGGCCATGAGGTCCATGGTGCGCTCATCGATATCGAAGCCGTGAATCAGCTGCTCGCAGCCAAAGCGAACGGAATCGTAGGCAGCGGCGTGGTTGTTGTAGCAGTGGCTCCACACGGGGATGCCGACCATCTTGGCCTCTTCGACCACGGCCTGAATCTCCTCGGAGCAGTAGTGCTGGTCGCGGCCGGAGTCCCAGCGCCAGATGCCGCCACCGGTAGCCCAGATCTTGATGGCATCGGGATTCTCACGCAGGCGGCGACGGACGGCCTTGCGCAGATCCCAAGGACCGTCGACCTGATCGCCCCAGGGGTGCGATTCCTTGTTGAGCTCCTGGCTGCAGTGGTGGGAGTCGCCGTGGCCGGCAACGCGGCAGAAGCCAAGGCCGGTGGCCAGAACGCGCGGGCCCTTGAAGACGCCCTTGTCGATGCAGTCACGGATCTGGATACCAAAGCGGCCGATCTCGCAGACGGTGGTGAGGCCGTGGGTGAGGCAGTCGTAGGCCTGCTTGACGGCGACGGCCTGCTTCTCGAGGAGCGGCTGCATGACCCAGTCGGTGTCATCGTCGGTCAGGTTGCCCGAGAAGTGCAGGTGGGTGTCGATCAGGCCGGGAAGGACGGTCTTGCCGGCGGCGTCGATAACCTCAACGCCCTCGGGAAGGTCCTGCATGACACCGGCATACTCGATCTTGCCGTTGTCGTCGACGAGAACGAGGGAGTTCTCGACCGGCTCGGCACCGGTGCCGTCGATGAGCTTGCCGCCAACGATTGCATACTTAGTGGACATGGTTCCTCCTTATGGATCCATATAGTGGGCGAGGCCATGTTGGGTTAAGGCCTCACAAAGCTACCCAAGTGGTGCCGGGTTCGGTGCGCGGGAGAGAGGGTTCCGCGCACCCGATCCGCCCCGGCTAGGCGTTATTTTTTGCGGGAATTGGTGAAGGCCATGAGGGCCAGGCCAACAGCCAGCCAGCCGATCACGATGCTCCACTCCACCATGTTGAGAGAGGCGGGAGAGAACGGAATCACGAGCAGGCCAATGATGGTGCCGCAGGCAACGATAGCGAGGCTGATGCCAAACTTGCCGCCGGGCACCTCGTAGGGACGAGGCAGGTCGGGCTCGGTGAAGCGCATGCGCAGGCAAGCGAGGGCGACCATGCCGCAGGAGAAGATGAAGGCGAGGGCCGACACGTTGGTCAGGGGGATGAGCATGTTCTTGCCCAGGAACGGACCGATGACAGTGATGGCGCCCAGGACGACGCAGGCGAGCTTGGGAGCGCCGGACTTGGGGTCGACCTCGGCGAATTTCTCGGGCAGCTGGCCCTTGCGGCCCATGGCGAGCATGATGCGGCTCGTGGCGCCGTAGAAGGAGTTCATCGGGCCCATGGGTCCAAGCGTGGCGATGACGAGCATGGCCAGGTACAGAAGCATGTTGATGCCCTTGAGGCAGGCAAGCGCGGGAACCGGGCTCTTAACAAACTCATGCCAGTCGAGGATGGTGCCGAACGAGTAGATGCAGACCATGTAGAAGCCGCCTGCGGCCAGCAGGGCCAGGGAGATGATCTTGCCGAACTTGTTCCAGTTGAGGCCCTCGGCTGCTTCCTCAGCCTGCTGAGGAATGGTGTCGAAGCCGGCGTAGAAGAACGGGGTCAGAACCAGGACCGACACGATGCCGGCGAACAGGCTGGTGCCCTCGGTAGCGGGCTTGCCGCCGCCAGCACCGGTGACCTGGGAGAACACGGGCATGGCGTTGTCCGGCGAGCCGGTGAACAGCGAGACGCCCATGGCGAGCAGCATGCCGCAGAGCAGGGCCTTGGTCAGGAAGGCCTGGAGCTTGGCGGCCGAGCTGGCACCGCGGAAGTTGAGGAAGATGACGTAGGTTGCAAAGCCGAGCGCGATCAGCGTCGGAAACAGGTAGACGTCGGCCCCCAGGATGGTGTAGAGCTTGACGGCGCGCAGCCACTCAAGGCCGGGCAGGCTGCCGAACATCTCGGACACGAGGGTCGAGATGGCGATGGCCTCCCATGGGCACAGGATGCCGTTGCCCAGGGCCAGGAGCCAGCCGGTGATGTAGCTCATCGTACGGCCAAAGCTACGATCGACATACTCGACGATGCCGCCCGAAATGGGGATAGCAGCCGTGAGCTCACCGAAAACAGCTCCGACGGGCACAAGGAAGATTGCGCCCAAGAGGAATGCGATCATAGCGGGAACGGGACCGCCGCCCACGACCATCCAGTCGCCGACCTGCAGAACCCAGCCAGTTCCGATGATGGCACCGAAACCGATGGTGAAGAAGTTCCAGAGCGAGAGCGTTTTCTTCATGCCACCGTTACCCTAGACTGCAACTTCTGCGTTCTTGTCCGCCATTGTTCCCCTCCTTTCCTTTTTGACGCCCCTTGGCGTCACCCCTTGCGTGGCCTGTCTGACCGCGCGCTTTTATTTCGTGGCTTTAAGATACGGCCTTAGCGCCGCGCTGCCGCTTATGGCTCGACCGAAGGCAAAACTGAAAAATGAGCGGCTCCGTTTTTGGGACGAACGGCGGAAGACGTCATTCGTCTTGGACGCTTTCATCTTGTCTGCTTTTGAAGACCTGTTGCCGTGACGCTTGGCGCGCGGCGCGGCAACGTTCATACCATTTGTCAGGCTTTTGGCGCACATGCCCATGTGTCGTGCATCTTTTTATGTAGGATAGACAAGTTACACATGAGGCAAGGTGATTCGAATGGCATACGGATACAATGACGGCGACCAACGGCCACAAAGCGTGCGCCTTGCCGGCCGTACCACGCCAATGCCCAGAAGCACCTCCGACAACGACAACCCGCAGCGCCCCCAAGAGCAGCTCGGGGCCTCTTCGCGGCAACAAAGCCGTACCGTGCAGCAGTCAGACCGCATGAGTACGAGCACACGCCAACGCCAGACCGACACATCGCAGCCACGCCGCTACGATCGCCGTAAGACCGACTACTACGTTAAGCGCTCCTTTTCGCGACCTCAACGCGATCGCGGCAATTCCGCCCCTCACCCCGCGTCGCACATCACAAGCCACGCGCTTCCGGCCCGCCGCCTACGCCTTGCGTTTTGCTCCATCGCCGCCTGCCTCGTCTTTGTGTTTTTGGGATCCTGTATCTCCCACGGATCAGCCGGTCTTGAGCCCACTGCCGAGGACAAGCTGCTTAAAGCTCCCGTCGCGCCCGGCTACTCATTTGCCTTTTCGACCCCGCGCTCGCAATGGCAGGCCGGCACCATGCCCCACATCTACCAAATTGACCCCGCATGGTCGGAGCTGCCCTATGCCGGTGGCACTATTCGCGAAAACGCTTGCGGTCCAACTTGCCTCACCATGGTCTATATCTTTAAGACCGGCCATACCGATAAGACGCCGGTCGATATATGCGCACTAGCCGAAGCCGGCAACTACGCCCCCACCGGTGCAACCGAATGGTCGTTTATGACAAGCGGTGCGTGGCAGCTGGGACTCAACGGAACACAGCTCTATAACGATCGCGAATCGATTACCCAAGCACTTCGCTCGGGTGCGCCCGTCATCGCCGCAGTGCGCCCCGGCACGTTTACCAACGTAGGCCACTATATCGTGCTCCACGGCATCGACGATGCCAACCAGATTGGCGTCTACGACCCCAACTCGGCCAGTCGCAGCGCCCGCCGCTGGGGCGTCGTGGAGGTCCTCAACGAAATCGAAGCCATGTGGGCCTACTACTAGTCATTTAAGAACGGCCCCAATGACCAGGTGAATAGCAAAAGCCCCGCAGTCGGAGCGGACTGCGGGGCTCATGAAGAGAGGCTAGTTTGTGGGCGCTTTGCCTGGCGCCCACGAGAGAGGCAACAGAGTAGAGACTACTCGTGGATGCGAGTACCGGAGAGGCCGGCCATGGTCTCGGCAGCCTTGTCCAGAGCACCGATGATGCAGGTGCGGCCCTTGCGGGAACGGGCGAACTTGATGGCAGCGCGAACCTTGGGCTCCATGGAACCCTTGCCGAACTGGCCCTCGTCGGCCAGGCGCTCGGCCTCGTCGGCGGTGAGGTCCTCGAGCTCCTCCTGGTTGGGCTTGCCAAAGTTGATGGCGACATGCTCAACGGCAGTCAGCAGGAACAGAACGTCAGCGTCGCAGTCCTCGGCCAGCAGCTCGCCGCCCAGGTCCTTGTCGATGACGGCGGGAACGCCCTTGTAGCAGCCCTTGTTCTCATAGTCGCGGACGACGGGGATGCCGCCGCCACCGCAGGCGATGACGATGAACTCGTTGTCGAGCAGGTTGAGGATGGAGTCAGCCTCGACGATCTTCTTGGGATCGGGGGAAGCGACGACGCGACGCCAGCCGCGGCCGGAATCCTCGACGAAGACCTTGGAAGGATCCTCGGCCATGAACTCCTTGGCCTGCTCCTCGGTGTAGAAGGGGCCGATCGGCTTGGTCGGGTTCTTGAACGCGGGATCGTCGGGATCGCACTCGATCTGGGTGACGACGGTAGCGGCGTGCCAGCGCTTATAGCGCTTGTGCATCTCGCGGCCGATGCCCTGCTGCAGGTGGTAGCCGATGTAGCCCTGGGACATGGCGCCGCACTCGGGCAGCGGCATCTCGGGGGTGCCGATGGCGTCGTGGGCGGCGGCGAAGGCGTTCTGGATCATGCCGACCTGCGGGCCGTTGCCGTGGGTGATGATGATCTCGTTGCCCTGCTCGATGAGACCGAGGAGGGCGTGGGCGGTGTTGCTCACGGCCTCGATCTGCTCGACGGGGTTGTTGCCGAGGGCGTTGCCGCCGAGGGCGACGACGATGCGATCGGGCTTGCCAAGAGGCTTAGACATTGCTGGAATCCTTTCTGTAAAAGGCCTACAACCCATTAATAACCCGCGTCCGTGCGATACGCGAGTTTATTAAGGTTTATATTCTCTTTATCGCTCATTTTATTCATTTTGAAAATAGCGGAACGGTGAACGGTCGTTTTTACCCGCTCAGCGTAAAGAACCCCAGCTCACGCATATCTACGCCATTTACGTGCAACTTTATTTAAATAGAGCAGGGATTAGACCGGATTATGCAAACTATATCTTTGCTAAACACAAAACGGACAGCGCAAAATC
Source organism: uncultured Collinsella sp. (assembly GCA_900546105.1). Lineage (GTDB taxonomy): Bacteria > Actinomycetota > Coriobacteriia > Coriobacteriales > Coriobacteriaceae > Collinsella. Next base: position 2,715 of record URBP01000042.1, on the reverse strand, counting down.
TTACTCGCACTATACGAGATTCTATGCACTTATAAGACGAGTATGCACCCCTGCAAAAACATGGGGCTTTTCATCCAGCATAAGGAATAACCAGTCGCGCCTCACCCTGCGAGAAGCGACCGAATGCGAACTGCGTTTTGGCCAGCAGGGTTGATCGAGTGTCCAAAAAACAAAAGAGGGATATTGCTTCCGCTCCCAAGGCGTGATACTTTAGCCAAGTACAGCACGGGCTGGGGCGACAGGTATCTGTCGTGAAGTTTGGGCTCGGCGACCCCGTAGCTGTCTTCTCCTTTATCCGCCAGCGAGCCCCTTGAGCGACGGATTGAGGAGGTCCTTACCATGACAAAAATGCTCAAGATCACGCTGAATGACGAGACGTTTCTCGCCGACATGCTCTGGGACGAGGCGCCCGAGACATGCAGGCTGTTCGAATCGTCCTGTCCGGTCGAGTCGCGCATCTTCTCGGCCAAGATCTGCGATACCGAGGTGACCTATCCCGTATCGGGCCCCATCGCCAACTACGAGCACATCGAAAATCCCGTCTTTCACGAGCCGGCAGGCGCGGTGAGCTGGTACGGCGGCTGGTCTTCGATCTGCATCTTCTTTGATATTTGCGAGCCCTTTGGCACCTGCAACATGTTTGCCCGCATCTGCGAGGCCGACCGCGAGCGCTTTGCAGCCGCTTGCCGCAACGTCTGGGACAACCAGGGCATGTACATCAAAAACGAAATCGTCGAGATCGAAGCGGAGGCCTAAAGATGATGGATATCGACACCCTGCTTGGGCTCGATCTTGCAGAGTACACCACTTCGCTTGAAGCCCTCGCCGACCAAATGATGCTCGAGGAACCCCGCGATATCGACCTGATGCGTCGGCGCAAACTCGACACCGGCCGCGAATTCGCCGTCTGGAACTTCACCGTCGGCTACTGCATGAACGCCACCGACGCCCTCTCCCTCCTGCGAGCCCAGGCTAACGAAAACGCCAACGACGGCACCGCCGACCTCGCAACAATCAACAACAGTGCCGCGCGCCTATGCGACTGGTTCTCGGGCGCCTTCGACGTCACCGGCAAAATGGATGACACCACAGCCATCCTAGCCCACAGCCGCGACCTCTACGCCCAGGTAGAGACTCACGAACAGTTCGCGGCCCTCACCCGCGCCACCGAACGCTATCTGGTCCAGCTCCAATTTTGGGTCGACCGCCAGATTCCCTGGCCGGCTATTAGCGACCTCGTCCACGGCTACCGCCTACGCACGGAGAGCGGTGAGACACGGTAAAACAACCAGGTAGCACCAACATAGTCCCACCACGGGACCCAAAGTAGCAATCAGAGGGCTGGAGACGCCAACAACAGCGTCCCCAGCCCTCTCCATAGTGCTGCGCGTTTCGCGCCAAAGGCGCGAAAAAGCAAAGGGATAAGAAGCTGCAACAACCACGCCCCCCATCCATCCCCAAAGTAACGCGAGTTTTCGCGGCAAAGCCGCGAAACAGCGAAGGGGACAGAATACCCGACCAACCACGTGCTTCATCCGCCCACACAATCCGAGGACGTAGTCGTAGCAGGATCTGAGGGCCAACCTTCGCGGACACTCCGCAGGACGAAGGAACCCCCGCCGCACGTAGTGCGCAGCGGGGGTTCCTTCATGTCCGAGGACGTCCGCGAAGGTCAGCCCTCAGATCCTGCGGTGGGAGACTTAGGCCTCGTTGTACACCGTCTTGAGCTTCAGCAGGTGCTGATAGCGGTCCATAGCGACCTGCTCGTTGCGCGCAAACAGCGTCTCGGCGCGGTCGGGGAACTCGCGGGTCAGGCGGCTGTAACGGGCCTCGTTCATCAGGAAGGCGCGGTAGCCCTCTTCCTTGGGCTCCTTGGAATCCACAATGAACTTGTCAGTCTCAGCAGCGGGGTTGAAGCGGAACAGGTTCCAGTAGCCGCACTCGACGGCCTTCTTCATCTCAGCCTGGCAGTTGGTCATACCGCCCTTGATGCTGTGCATCTCGCAGGGAGCATAGCCGATGATGAGGGAGGGACCGTGATAGGCCTCAGCCTCCTGAATGGCCTTCAGGGTCTGAGCGGGGTTGGCACCCATGGCCACCTGAGCCACATACACATAGCCGTAGCTCATAGCGATCTCAGCCAGAGACTTCTTCTTGGTCTCCTTACCGGCAGCGGCGAACTGTGCCACCTGACCGATGTTGGAGGACTTGGAAGCCTGACCGCCGGTGTTGGAGTAGACCTCGGTATCGAAGACGAAGACGTTGACGTCCTTGCCGGAAGCCAGAACGTGATCCACGCCGCCGAAGCCGATGTCGTAGGCCCAGCCGTCGCCGCCGAAGATCCAGATGGACTTCTTCTCCAGATATTCCTTGTCCTTCAGGATGGCAGCCACCAGCTTGCAGGCGTCGCAGTCGCAGAACTTCTCACCCTTGGCCTTCAGCTCGGCGGCATGAGCCTTGAACTGCTCCACGGCAGCAAGCTCGTCCACGGTGGCGATGCTGCTTTCCAGAGCCTTGATGTAGTCGGCGGAAGCGGTCTTGTTGGCAGCGCCGTCGGCCATGGTGTCCAGCCACTTCTGCGCGGCTTCCTTCAGCTCGGGACGAGCCCATTCCACAGCGATCAGTTGACGGGTCAGGTCAGCCAGACGGTTGCGGGTGGCCTCCTGACCGAGATACATGCCAAGGCCGTGCTCAGCGTTATCCTCGAACAGGGAG